>CAYVWK010000055.1:4463-13126 GCA_964455235.1 uncultured Paludibacter sp. | reverse complement strand
TCAACAATTATGAAAGCACTAGTAAAGTTACATCCCGAAAGAGGTATTTGGATGGAAGACATGCCCATTCCAATGGTAGGTGTAAATGATGTTTTGATAAAAATCAAAAAAACAGCTATTTGTGGTACGGATTTACATATTTTTAAGTGGGATGAGTGGTCACAGCGGACCATCAAAACACCCATGATAATTGGTCATGAATATGTGGGTGAAGTAGTTGAAAAAGGAAAAGGTGTCACGAATATTAATATTGGTGATAGGGTAACAGGCGAGGGACATATTGCCTGTGGACATTGCCGTAACTGTCGCAGAGGCAAGCTACATGTATGCGAAAATTCCATAGGGATAGGCGTGCATAGAGACGGTAGTTTTGCAGAATATTTATCCCTTCCTGCGTCCAATGTGATTAAATTAGACCCAAAAATTTCAGATGAGATGGCAGCCATCATGGACCCCTTTGGAAATGCCACGCATGCTGCACTTTCTTTTCCCTTAATAGCTGAGGATGTGTTGATTACAGGTGCAGGTTTGATAGGCTGTATGGCAACAGCTATCTGTCGTTTTGCTGGAGCTAGGTATGTGGTAGTAAGCGATTTAAGTGATTATCGTTTAGATATAGCCAAACGTATGGGAGCTACTATTACAGTAAATCCAGCAAAAGGAGAAACCATAGAAGATGCCATCAAAACCCTTAAAATGCGCGGTTTTGATATCGGTCTCGAAATGTCAGGCTCACCCAAAGCTTTCGAAAATATGCTTGAGAATATGTATAATGGTTCCAAAATCGCTTTATTAGGTTTGCTTCCTAATGAAACTCAAGTAAATTGGGACACCATCATCTTTAAAGCCTTAACACTCAAAGGTATATACGGTCGTGAGATGTGGGAAACCTGGTATCAAATGGAGCAAATGCTTATTTCAGGCATTGATTTATCACCCATCATCACCCATCGCTTTCATATCGATGACTTCCAAAAAGGCTTTGATGTCATGGAAAGTGGCTTATGCGGAAAAGTGATTTTGAGTTGGGATTGAAAATATCTTTCTTGGAAAAATCATACTAATTTCAGTATTATTAATAGGTCTTATTGGAGAGGTTTTATCCTTTTAATCCTTAAAAAATATTAATTGTGTGCGTGCACAACCTTAGTTTTAAAATATTCCATTACTTTTGTGTGCGCGCACAAATAAAAAAGCATGCTTTAAATTTCTAACCAATGAAAGTCAAAATCAGTGATATAGCCAAAAAAGCTGGAGTCTCAACAGGGACTGTAGATAGGGTATTGCATAAGAGAGGGCATGTTTCGCCTGAAAAACAGACGCTGGTGGAGCAGGCTATCAAGGAACTGAATTATGAACCTAACTTGCTGGCGAGCTTTTTAGCTTATAAGAAAAGCTTCAATTTTGCAGCTATTGTGCCTGCTTTTGCTGAAGGTAGCTACTGGGAATTGGCTTGTAAAGGGATTCAAAAGGCAGCCCACGAATTGGATAAGTTTAAAACTAAGGTGGATATACTGCATTTTAATCAGTATGATATTCATTCGTTTGAACTGGTAACGCAGACTGTCTTGGAAAATCAATACGATGGAGTGATTGTGGCTACCCTATTTGAAGAGCCTGTTATTCAACTGTCTAAGCAGTTAGATGAAAGGGAAATTCCCTATATTTATATCGATTCTGATATTCCTAATCAACATAATTTGGCCTACTTCGGAAGTGATACCTATGTGAGTGGACGTATTGCTGGGCGTATCTTGCTTTCTACTACGAGCAATCTGCAAACTATCTTTTTTGCACATATCAAATTCAAATATGCAGATATTTCTGTGCAGATGCGTAATCGCTTACGTGGTATCATGGATTATCTGAATGAGCATGATTATCAAGGTGATATCCATCATATTGAAATTGATCCTGATGCTTCAAAAACAGGATTGCAGGTTTTAACTCAACTCTTAGAAAATAGTCATTACCCCGTTGGAGGTATCGTTTTAAATTCTCGTATGTATGAATTAGCCAAAGTGATACATCTGCTTCCTAAGCACTTAAAGGATAAGCTTTATCTGATTGGTCATGATGCGATTCGTGAAAATATTCAAGCTCTTAAAAATAATGATGTGGGATTTTTGCTTTCTCAACGTACTGATTTGCAGGGTTATGAAGCTGTGATGGCTTTGGGAGATTACCTCATTTTTAAGGAGCAACCTGAAAAAGTGAACTATATGCCTATTGATATTGTGATTACTGAAAATGTGGATTATTACTTCAATACAAATAAATAAACAGCTTTTAATAATAACATGAAACAGCTATTCTATACATTACTTATTTCCGTTTTACTTCTTTCTTGTTCTTCTGAAGTAAAAGTGGAAATTGAGAATCCACTTCATTTTGATAGGACTGAAGAGTTGGTTGAACTGCCTCTTAATCAGCTTGTTGAAAAGCTTTCTACCTTGAAAGAGGGTGAAACCTATGCAGTTCTTTTAAATGGTGTGGTGATTCCTTCTCAACTAACTTCGGATGGTAAACTAATTTTTCAAAGTCAGTTGAAGGCTTTAGAAAGCAAGCAGTTTATCATCAAAAAAACTAAAAAAGCTACGGCTGAATCGCTGGTTTTCGGACGAGTTTTCCCTGAAAGAAAAGAGGATTTTGCATGGGAAAATGATAAGCTGGGTTTTCGCTTCTATGGTCATGAATTACAGGCATTTGATGGTCCGAGCAACGGTTTGGATGTGTGGTATAAGCGAACCAACAAGTTGGTGCTGAATGAGTGGTACCGCAAATCAGTAGAGGAACAGATTTCCTATCATGTTGACCATGGCGAGGGTTGCGACCCTTATGGTGTAGGACATAGTCTGGGTGCTGGCGCGATGGCTCCTTTTATAAATGAAGAACTTATCCTCAATGATAACTATCTCGTTGCTACGATATTAGAAGAAGGTCCTTTGCGGTTTTCAGCTCGTTTAGATTACCCAAATCTTCAAATTAATGATAAATCTGTGGCTGAATGGCGCACAGTAACCTTGGATGCGGGTTCGCAATTCACTAAAATCGAGCAGTATTATGCTGTTGATGAGGCAATGACTGTTGCAGCAGGTATAGTGAAGCGAAATGGCTCTGATTCAATTGTTTATCAGCCATCCACTAATTATTTTATCTACCAAGAACCTGCTACGGATATCAATGGTCAGATTTTTTTAGCAGTGATTATGCCTGATGGTCTGGAAGACGTAAAAGTGCATGCCTACGATTATCTGCATCCGATTTCTGGTAAAAATCAGTATTTTGAACATAGTTTAGCTGTGGCAACTTATCATCCAGAAAAGCCTTTGGTATATTATACAGGTTTTGGTTGGACCAAAGCAGGATTTCATCAATTAGAAGATTTTCAGACCTATACTGAGCAGTTTGAACAAGCTCTCAATCAGGGGTTTATCGTTAAATATAACTAATCATCAATCATTAATTAAATACAATCAAACAATAGAAAAATGAAGAAAATTGTAACTTTTGGAGAGATTATGCTACGCTTAGCAACTCCTGGATATGATCGTTTTATTCAATCAAATAGCTTGAATGCTACTTTTGGTGGTGGTGAAGCGAATGTGTCTGTTTCTTTGGCTAATTATGGTTTACCAACTGAATTTGTAACCCGTTTGCCCAATAATGATATCGCTAATTGGTGCATTTCTGAATTGAGAAAATACAATGTAGGAACGCAACATATCGCTCGTGGTGGCGATCGCGTAGGGATTTATTTCTTAGAAACTGGAGCAGTTGCTCGTGCCTCAAAAGTGGTGTACGACCGTGCCAATTCAGCTATTGCAGAAATAAAACCAGGCATGATCAATTGGGATGAGGTATTTAAAGATACGCAGTGGTTTCATTGGACAGGTATCACACCTGCTATTTCGCAAGGTGCTGCTGATGTATGTTTGGAGGCTATCAAAGAAGCAAACAAACGTGGCATCACCGTTTCTACTGACTTAAATTACCGCAAAAACTTATGGAAATACGGCAAAACTGCTTCTGAAGTGATGCCTGCTCTTGTGGAAGGTTGTGATGTGATTTTAGGGAATGAAGAGGATGCCGAAAAGGTGTTTGGTATCAAACCAGAAGGTTTTGATGTGGCTCAAACAGGTGGCGAAGTAGATGCTGCTGAGTTTGAGTCTGTATGTGTACAAATGAAAAAACGTTTCCCACGTGCACAAAAAGTGATTATTACTTTGCGTGGATCTATCAACGCTAACCATAATACTTGGGGTGGTGTACTTCATTCTGATAAATTATATCAGTCGCAACGCTACGATATCACGCATATAGTGGATAGAGTAGGGGGCGGTGATTCCTTTATGGGCGGCTTGATTTATGGCTTGATTAGCTATCCAAATGACGACCAAAAAGCATTGGACTTTGCAGTAGCGGCTTCTTGCTTGAAACATACGGTTTATGGCGATTTCAACTTGGTAACAGTATCAGAAGTAGAAAACTTAATGAAAGGAGACGGATCTGGTCGTGTTTCCCGATAACTCAACAACTCAACAACTCAACAACTCAACAACTCAACAACTCAACAATTAAACAAATAAAATTATGATCAATCAATTTTCATTAGAAGGAAAAGTAGCTCTTGTAACAGGAGCTTCCTACGGAATTGGCTTCGCTATGGCTTCAGCTTTAGCAAAAGCAGGTGCTCGTATCGTGTTCAACGATATCAATCAAGAAATAGTAGACAAAGGTTTAGCGGCTTATAAAGAAGCTAATATCGATGTAAAAGGATATGTATGTGATGTTACAGACGAAGATGCTGTAAACGCCATGGTTGCTAAAATTGAACAAGAAGTTGGTTCAGTTGATATTTTGGTGAATAATGCAGGTATCATCAAACGTATTCCTATGCATGAAATGTCGGCTGCTGAATTCCGTCAAGTTATTGATATTGACTTAAATGCACCATTTATTGTTGCAAAAGCGGTTATTCCAAGCATGTTGAAAAAAGGACATGGTAAAATCATCAACATTTGCTCTATGATGAGTGAATTGGGACGTGAAACTGTATCTGCTTATGCAGCTGCAAAAGGTGGTTTGAAAATGCTAACAAAAAATATTGCTTCTGAATATGGAGAGTACAATATTCAGTGTAACGGCATAGGACCAGGTTATATTGCAACACCGCAAACCGCTCCTTTGCGCGAGAAACAAGCAGACGGATCTCCACATCCATTCGATTCTTTCATCATTGCAAAAACTCCAGCAGCGCGTTGGGGAACACCTGAAGATTTACAAGGTCCAGCAGTATTTTTAGCATCTGAGGCTTCTAATTTTGTAAACGGACATGTTCTTTATGTTGATGGTGGTATTTTAGCGTATATCGGAAAACAGCCCAAATAATCTGCATAGAAAAGTTATAATACATTGAAATTATGCGTTTTACAAAAATTCAAACGATACTAGCAATAGAAAATACGGGGATAGTTCCTGTGTTTTATCATAAAGATTTAGAAACTGCCAAGCAGGTCGTAAAGGCCTGCTACCAAGGCGGTATTCGTGCTTTTGAATTTACCAATCGGGGCGATTTTGCTCATGAAGTTTTTGGTGAATTGAATAAATGGGCTGCTGTTGAGTGCCCCGATATGATTATGGGCGTTGGTTCCATTGTGGATGCTCCTACGGCTTCTCTTTATCTGCAATTAGGTGCTAATTTCGTGGTTGGACCATTGCTTAACCCTGATGTATTTAAGGTATGTAATCGCCGCCAAGTTCCTTATATGCCTGGATGTGGCTCGGTATCGGAGGTGGGCTATGCACAAGAATTAGGTGCTGATGTGGTGAAAGTATTCCCTGGCGATGTGTTGGGTGCTGCCTTTGTCAAAGGTATCAAAGCTCCTATGCCTTGGACGAAAATCATGGTTACAGGCGGAGTAGCTCCCACAGTTGAAAATCTTTCAACTTGGTTTGGTGCTGGCGTAAGTTCTGTAGGTATGGGCTCGAACTTATTTCCAAAAGAAGTGTTAGAAAAAGGAGAGTGGTCGAAAATTACCGCTTTATGTCAAAATGCACTTGAAATTGTTCAACAAGTAAGAAAGTAAATCATGGAAAAAGTATTTAGTTATATCGTAGGTTTAGGTGCGCCTGTAATGATGCCTATCATTTTCTCGATTTTAGGTATTGCTATCGGTATTAAACCTGGAAAAGCCGTGAAAAGCGGTCTGTTAGTCGGAGTGGGTTTCGTAGGCCTTTCCATTGTTACGGCTCTGCTAACAAGTAGCCTCGGACCAGCCCTTAATCAGGTGGTGAAAGTCTATGATTTGCAACTGAAAGTCTTTGATATGGGATGGCCAGCTGCTGCAAGTATCGCTTATAATACCACTATTGGTGCATTTGTAATACCAGTTTTGTTGGGCGTTAACTTATTGATGCTCTTGACTAAAACAACTAAAACTGTCAATATTGACTTGTGGAACTATTGGCACTTTGCTTTCGTAGGTGCAATTGTTTATTTCGCTACGGATAGTTTACTTTGGGGATTTTTCGGTGCTATCATCGTTTATATTATCACCTTGATAATTGCCGACTGGACTGCTCCAAAAATTCAAAAGTATTATAAAGATATGGATGGAATTTCTATCCCTCAGCCTTTTAGTGGTGGTTTTGCTCCTATCGCAATGATCTTGAATAAGGGTTTAGATTATATCCCAGGTATCGATAAAATCAATATTGATGCTGAAGGTATGAAGAAGAAGTTCGGTCTATTAGGTGAACCGCTATTTTTAGGGGTAATCGTAGGAATAGGCATCGGTCTTTTTGCTCGCTATGATATGCAAAAAACGCTTATGTTAGGAGTGCAGATGGGTGCTGTGATGGAACTTATTCCTCGTATCACAGGTCTGTTTATTGAAGGTCTGAAACCGATATCAGAAGGTACTAAAGAATTGATTGCTAAGAAATTCAAGAAAAGTTCAGGTTTGTATATTGGTATGACTCCTGCTTTAGTTATCGGTCATCCAACAACTTTAGTGGTATCACTTTTACTCATCCCTGTAATCATCGTATTGGCGGTTATTCTACCTAAAAATCAGTTCTTACCGTTAGCATCGTTGGCAGGTATGTTCTATTTATTCCCACATATTTTACCATTCACCAAAGGGAATGTATTCAGAACCTTTATTATTGGGTTGATTATCTTAGTGGCTGGTTTGTATATCACCACCAATTTAGCTCCAGCTTTTTCGAAAGCAGCGGTAGATGTATATGCTAAAACGGGCGATACTGCAGTGCGTATCCCTGATGGATTCGACAATGCGGCGGCTATAGATTTTGCATCCAGTCCTTTCTCATGGGTGGTTTATCATCTAACCGCTTCATTCAAAGTGATAGGTCCTATTGTATTGGGATTAATTACTCTGGCTTTGATGTGGTGGAACCGCATGACTATTGTGAAGAACAACAAAAAGGAAGCTCAGGTGCAGGTATCAGAAGAAAATGTAACAAATAAATAATTATTAATTAAAATAAAAGAGATATGAAAAAACTTGTATTTTCTGTATTAGTAGTAATCTTGTCACTCGGTATGAACGCTCAAAAAATCAATTATGAGGTTCGTTACGCTACTAATCCTACAGATTTTAAAAGCTATGACACAGAGCGTTTGAGAAAAGATTTTGTAGTCGAAACTGTTTTTGCTGATAACGAAATCAATATGGTGTATTCTATGTACGACCGTTTGATAGTAGGGGGTGCCAAACCAGTTGGTCAGACTCTCAAACTTGAAACGATTGACCCATTGAAAGCTCCAAATTTCCTTCATAGAAGAGAAATTGGTATCATCAATGTAGGCGGTCCAGGTAAAGTGGTTGTTGGAAAGAAAACCTACAAACTGAACTTTAAAGAAGCTTTATATGTGGGTAGCGGCGATCATGAAGTGAGCTTTAGCTCTGATGATGCTAGCAATCCTGCAAAATTCTACTTCAATTCAGCTGGTGCACATACGAATTATCCTACTAAGTTGATTACGCAAAAAGATTGTAACATCATCAATGCAGGTTCTTTGGAAGAGTCAAACGACCGCACTATCTATCAGTTGATTGTAAACCAAACCGTAAAAACTTGCCAGTTACAAATGGGTTTAACCGAGTTAAAACCAGGTAGTGTATGGAACACCATGCCAGCTCACACGCACGACAGAAGAATGGAAGCTTACTTCTATTTCCAAGTGCCACAAGGACAAGCTGTATCGCACTTTATGGGCGAACCAACTGAAACCAGAAATTTATGGATTCACAATGAGCAAGCTATTATCTGCCCAGAATGGTCAATTCACTCAGGAGCAGGAACCAGTAACTATATGTTTATCTGGGGTATGGCTGGCGAAAACTTAGATTATGGTGATATGGATAAAGTAAATCCTACCGATTTAAGATAAAAGCTGTTTGATAGCTAACGAATAAACAAGCCCAGTTCAAAATTTCATTGAACTGGGCTTTTTTGAGATACGTCTCGATGTGCCAATGTGCCGATGTGCTAATGTGCCAATATGCCAATGTGCCGATGTGCCGATGTGCTAATTAAATAATTTACATTAGTCTCATTAGTCTTATTAGTCTCATTAGTCTCATTAGTCTTATTGGCACATTAGTCACATTAGTCTTATTGGCACATTAGTC
>CAYVWK010000055.1:0-4363 GCA_964455235.1 uncultured Paludibacter sp. | reverse complement strand
CATTAGTCTTATTGGCACATTAGTCACATTAGTCTTATTGGCACATTAGTCTTATTAGTCTCATTGGAGCGCATCATCCTATGTTTGCACAATATATATTTTATCGCATTAAATTGATAGGGAACAAGTCAGGAGTATTTCCAAAAAAATCATTATCTTTGGTACCTCAAAATATATAAAAAACGCATATTATGAAAGTTTTTATTATTGGTGGTACTGGCCTAATTGGTAGTGAAGCGGCTCGTGAATTATTAGATCGCGGTCATGAAGTTAAATCCATAGCATTGCCACCTCTTCCTGAAGGTGCGCCTATCCCAGAAGCGATGGAGTTGCAATTTGGAAATTTTATGGAGATGTCGGATGAGGAGTTGCTTGCATCTATGAGTGGCTGTGACGCTTTCGTGTTTGCAGCGGGCATAGATGAACGTGTATCTGGTCCAGCTCCTATCTATGATTTATACAAAAGAGCCAATAATGATGCTTTGGATCGTCTCCTTACATTAGCAAAACAAGCAGGTGTGAAGCATAATGTGGTGTGCGGTTCGTATTTTACCTACTTTGCACGCACGCGTCCCGAGGAGGAATATGAAAAATGGCATCCTTACATCCGCAGTCGTGTCGATCAATTAAATTTAGCCATTAGCCATGCTGATGATAATTTTGATGTGGCGGTGTTAGAGTTACCCTATATTTTCGGTGCTCAGCCTGGTCGTAAGCCCGTATGGGTCTTCCTTGTAGAGCAGCTGCTGAAAATGGGCAAACGTACTATGTACCCAAAGGGTGGAACTACCATGGTGACGGTACGACAAACTGCTCAAGCTATTGCTGGGGCTATTGAGGTCAATAAAGGTGGTAACTACTATCCAATCGGATATTATAATATGACCTGGAAAGCCATGTTGCAAGTTTTTCATCGCTATATGGGTGTTCCTAACAGAAAAATCATCACTATACCCAATTTTCTCTTCAGAATAGCTGGAAAAGAAACTCTCAAAGGCTATCAAGCGTCTAATATAGAACCAGGATTACATCCCGTAAAGTTCTCTCGTCTGCAGTGCACCAATCAATTTATCGACAAGTCATTAGGTTGCGATATACTCGGTGTTAAAACCGATGATATAGAAGGAGCCATTGGCGATTCAGTTGAAATGAGCATGCAGGTCTTGCAAGATAGTGGGAAATTTGTGGATATGAAGTGCAAATAGCTTCATGAATGAAACAGCTAAATACGAGGATTTTCTCTATTTTTGCAGATAATTACAATCCTCCATCATGAATTTTCCAATTGAACTTCATAATATTCAGGTGCTTAGAGAAAAGATGAATGAGTTAGGTTCTCAGAGAATTCCTTTTTTCTTTGCCATCAATTTTAATACAACACATAGTTTTGTTCTTCAATCCCATGAAATTAATCCTGATATAATCGCATTTTCTTTCCATCAACAAACTTCTCTTTCTACTCGAAATGTCTTTCAATGGAAGAGAGTCCCCGTTCCCAAAGATGATTATGCTCAAAAATTTCGCCTTGCACAAAAACTGATGGCAAAGAAAGATGTACAATTCATCAATCTTACACAAGAGACAAAAGTTGAAACTGACTTATCTCTAAAGGAGATTTATGCTCTTTCTCATGCCCCTTATAAACTGTGGATAGACGATTGTTTCGTGTGTTTTTCTCCTGAAACTTTTGTGAAAATCAGTCAGAATAAGATGTATGCTTACCCTATGAAAGGGACAATTGATGCGAATGTTCCCGATGCTGAAAATCTGATATTGAATGCAGAGAAAGAGCAAAAAGAACATGCTGCCGTAGTTGATTTAGTCAAAGAAGAGCTGGTGCGCGTAGCGAAAGATATTGAAATTCAACGCTATCGTTATGTGGACAAGATTAAAACAGCTCAATCTGACTTATTACAAGTTAGTTCGGAAATTTCAGGAAGCCTCCCTCCTGATTATCAATCCTCTATAGGAAATATTATTAGCTCTTTATTGCCAGCAGCTTCCATTTCAGGTTATCCTAAAACTCCATCTAGCGAAATTATTGCTAGAGTTGAAGGGTATGATAGAGGTTTTTATACAGGTGTTTTTGGTTTTTTTGATGGAGAGAATTTAGATTCAGCCGTAATGATACGTTTTATTGAAAAGGAAACTGATGGACAACTAGTTTATAAAAGTGGTGGTGGTATAACTGTCCAGAGTGATATGCAGAAAGAATATGAAGAATTAATTCAGAAGGTGTATGTTCCGATTCCTTGAAACCATAAAATTGAAAGATGGAGTGTTCTGTCGTCTACAGTTTCATCAAGAAAGAATTAATCGGTGCTTTCAATTCTATTTTGGAGATAAATCAGCTCCTAATTTAGAGAGCTTCCTTTTCAACCAAACTATTCCAAAATCTGGATTATACAAATGCAGGATTCTTTATGATGCAGTCGGTTTTGCAGTTCCAGAATTTCAAATCTATACACTCAAAAAGATAGATAGTTTAAAACTGATTGAGACTTCGATGCAACCGATGGTATGTAAGTCATCTCAACGAGAAGCATTTAATCAACTGCATGCTTTACGCGAAGCTTGCGATGACATACTACTGACAAGAGATGGCTACCTCACCGATACGACCTATTCCAATATTGCACTGTGGGATGGGCAAGATTGGATTACACCCCGCACTCCAATCATCTTCGGTACAAATAGAGCCTATCTTTTAGAGAAAAAACTCATTCGAGAAGGAGATATACACCTTGACCAACTTCATCAGTTCACCAAAATAAGGCTATTTAATGCCATGATAGAGTTTAGTGAAGTGGAGCTAGATGTGTTATCCATAGATAGATAAATTTCTGATTTTTAGATTAGAAAATATATACCACACTCCCTATAATCCTGTGGTTTTGCACAAAGTAATTGTTGGCGGTTCTGCCGTTGGTCTGCAACTCGCCGTATTCGGCACCTGTGAGGTTGTATTCTAAGCCTATGCTGAACTGGGGTATGTTGTAACTGAAACTGATAGAACCTCTATACATACTGTCGATGAACTCTTGGGAGTCAAAGTAAAATCCTCTGCTGTAAAGGGTGATTTTGTTGTAGTTGAGCACGTCGCGATGAAGCGCATCGTCGCTACCTAAGTTTTGGGAGTATCCGCCGAATAGACTGATCTGAAACTCTTTGCCATACACAAAATTAATCCAACCACTAGCAATGTTCATATTACTATAACCATAGGTCGCCGTTGCAGCATCATAGGTCTTACCGTATCCGTTTGCCATCAGTTGGTCACTTAAGTTTTTGCCGATTATTGCCTTTGCTTTCATGCTGAAAAGCTTGTAAGTAAGCTGACTGTATGCACTGCCTGCATAGGAATATAAGTGATAATTGGAAACGGGTTTGATGGTTTTAAATTCACCTGCTATGCCATTGGTCCAAAATTGTGCACCCTTATATTCTATCCCGAAAAAAACCTCTGGTGCAATGGCATTGCGCATATAAACTGGAGAATATCCTAGCGGACCGTTTGAACTGTATTGCATCTGATATACACCTGCGAGGGTTGTTGACCAATAACTACCCAATTGCTGGGTGTAGCGTAGTTGCGGACTCCTATTAAAGGGCTGAAAAGGCATCCCTGCATTTAAAGATAGGGTAGTGGGTATTACTGAACTCCACAAGGGATGCCAAGTTTGCCCAATTAGTAAACTCGCTGTTTTCCAGTCCAACTGCATATAGGCTTGACGAATCCTCAATACATAATCCGCAGAGCCAAAGCCTGCAAAATCTGCTTCTATCTTACCTCTTGAATCTGCTCCCCAAATTGTTTTACCGTATAAATCTATTCCCAAACGAGTAGCTATACTCAACATATTGGCTTGCGGTACGCCATACTTATCTCTACCATCTTTCATGCGTATAGGTTTGGGAAAGAAATGGAATACACCATCTATCCCCTCCTCACACTGTCGCGAGTTGAAGTAAAAGTCGTTGCGTACAAAACCATAAAACTCAATATCAGGCAAGAAAATACGCGATGGTTTATTTTTCGTCTTTTGTCCTAGCAGCGGAATAAGCATACTTACTACTAATAATAGAGTGAAGAGTCGTTTCATGTTTGTTGTTGAATATTGAATGTTGAATGTTGAATGTGCCAATGTGCCAATGTGCCAATATGCCAATGTGCCAATATGCCAATATGAATAATTAAAAAATTATTATTCTCATTAGTCACATTAGTCTCATTGGCACATTATTCACATTATTCTCATTACCCCAGTACCTTCTTCACCTGCTCATACACATTCTCTGCGGTGAAGCCTAATTTTTTATCTAAAACAGTATAAGGTGCTGAAAATCCGAAGGATTCTAAGCC
>CAYVWK010000054.1:0-13146 GCA_964455235.1 uncultured Paludibacter sp. | reverse complement strand
TTACGTGATCATATCATCAATAAAAAATTGAAACCAACTAATATTCAAAACAAATGAAAATAGCAGTAACAGGTGGAACAGGACAAATTGGAGTTCCTTTGATAATAGAGCTTATAAAACAAGGTCATTCTGTAAGAGCTCTTATTCACAATAGAAAAACAGGATTGGAAGATTTACCTATTGAACTTATGCAAGGTAGTACGCTAAATTCTGCTGATTGCGATAAGTTATGTCAAAGCATGGATGCTGTCTTTCATCTAGCTGCTATCGTGTCTATTAATGGTGATACTGATGGAAAAGTGATGAATACAAACATCAACGGAACAAAAAACCTGCTTGAGGCCTGTGTCAAAAATAATATTCAAAAGTTAGTACATTTCAGTTCTGTTCACGCTTACGATACACATCCAATCGACGAACCATTGGATGAGACACGTGCATTTGCTGGGGACAATGCTTTTCCTTACGAACGCTCAAAAGCTACTGCACAAAAAATGGTGCTCGAATACGCTACAAACCACGGTTTGAATGTTTCAATTATTAATCCGACAGGCGTATTGGGTTTTCCTGATTATTTGCCATCAGTAAAGGGAAAATTATTAATTGATTTTTATAATGGGAAGATTCCTTTACTTCCTCCTGGCGGTTTTGATTGGGTGGATGTGCGAGATGTTGTTAAAACAGCCATTGCGGCACTTCATCATGGAAAAGCAGGCGAAAGTTATTTAACAAGTGGAAAGTATTATACTATTAAAGAATTTTCGGCAATCGTTGGTAAAATAACGAACAAAAAAACACCAAAATCTGTTGCTCCTATGTGGTTTTTTAAATTATTAGTACCGTTTATTTCACTATATGGTAAATTAACCAAAACCGAAGCTTTGTACACAACCGAAAGCCTAAAGGCACTCATCGAAGGCAACAAAAATATTATCAGCAAAAAGGCGCAAGAGCAATTGGGACACACAATTAGACCCATAGAAGAAACATTAACCGATACGTATGCGTGGTTAAAAGAAAACAATTTCATTAAATAAATAAAGCTTATGTCGGAACAATTTTTCAACTTATTTGCAGAAATTTGGATTGCAATTGCTGTCATTACTTTTTTCGTTTTACTTAAAATAAACGCACCTTATGGGAGACATACTAAAACTACTTGGGGCTATCTAATTGATAATAAACTTGGTTGGTTTATTATGGAGTTTTTCGTTTTAGTTGTGCTTTATTATTTTTTATATACAGGAACAAATTCATTTTCATTGGTAAACATCATTTTTGTAACATTATTTTCCATACATTATTTGAATAGAAGCATTATTTTTCCATTTAGGTTAAAAACAAAAGGTAAGAAAATGCCGATTGTTATTGTGTTTCTTGCCATGGGATTTAATTTGATGAATGGATTTTTAGTAGGTTACTATTTAGCAAATTTTGCAAATTATACGACTGCATGGCTTAGTAGTCCACAATTTATTATGGGTACCATTTTATTTTTTATTGGCATGTTTATCAATATGCAGTCTGACACCATCTTAATCAATCTGCGTAAACGCAACGAAACTGGTTACAAAATCCCTCAAAAAGGCTTATTCCGTTTAGTCAGTTGTCCTAATTTATTTGGAGAAATGATAGAATGGTTAGGTTTTGCTATTCTGATGTGGAATTTGCCAGGTTTAGCTTTTTTCGTATGGACTATTGCTAATTTATTACCACGCGCATTAGCGCATCACAAATGGTATTTAGAGAAGTTTCCAGAATATCCCAAAGACAGAAAGGCAGTGATTCCTTATATCTTGTAATTCAACATAATAACAATTCGACATCACTTACAAATACAAAATGAAAAACTAGCAATTAAAAATTTGATATCATGACAGAAACTAAAAGAAAAGGCTCAAAATCAACTAAAGATATTCCGAAAGGAATTATGGAACAGTTGAATCGTGGAGAGATTGAATCGGCTAATTTGGTGGAATGGCTGGCTGTTGATAAACGGATTCGGCATATTAAAGGAAAATCCTGCCTTGGGATTGGTCATTTTAGAGCCGCTGAAGTCAGATCCTGCTAAGTACGTGCAAGATAGTGTCGGAAACTGGCTCAATGATGCAAGCAAAACGAACGCTGACTTTGTTATCAATCTTTGTAAACGCTGGGTAGCGGAAAGCAACACCAAAGAAACTCAATACATTATCAAGAAAGCTTTGCGGACTATCATCCACAAGACAAAATAACACATAAAAAAACGGCTCTTTTTGGAGCCGTTTTCTGTATAGAATACACTATGATTTACAGTTTCTGTTTAACTTCAGTCACCTCGAAACTTTCAATGATATCACCTACTTTGATGTCGTTGTAATTTTTGACATTCAATCCACATTCGAAATTAGTACCAACCTCTTTTACATCATCTTTAAAGCGTTTCAGAGAATCTAATTCGCCTGTGTATACAACGATACCATCTCGGATAACACGGATTTTATTGCTACGTTTGATTTTACCTTCACGTACAATACAACCAGCAACTGCACCCACTTTAGATATTTTGAATACTTCGAGAATTTCAACGGATGCTGTGATTTCTTCCTTAATTTCAGGAGAAAGCATACCTTCCATTGCTAATTTAATCTCTTCAATAGCATCGTAAATAACTGAATATAAGCGGATATCTATCTCTTCATGCTCAGCCATTTTTCGTGCTGAAACGGTTGGACGAACTTGGAAACCACAAATAATAGCGTTAGAAGCAGCTGCTAACAGAATATCTGAATCAGAAATAGCACCAACAGCCTTATGAATGACATTCACTTGAATATTCTCAGTTGATAAATTGATTAGAGAGTCGGACAACGCTTCAATAGAGCCGTCCACATCACCCTTAACAATAACATTGAGTTCGTGGAAGTCACCTAAAGCAATACGACGTCCCAATTCATCCAAAGTAAAGTGCTTTTTAGTGCGCAGACTTTGTTCACGCTGCAATTGCTCGCGTTTGTTTGTAATATCTCGCGCTTCTTGCTCTGTTGCTATCACGTTGAAATTATCACCTGCTGTGGGAGCACCATTCAAACCTAAGATAAGTACTGGTTCTGATGGTCTAGCCTCATCAATACGTTGATTTCGCTCATTAAACATTGCTTTAACGCGACCAAAATGAGTTCCAGCCAACACAATATCTCCCATTTTCAAAGTACCATTTTCAACTAAAATAGTGGATACAAATCCCCTACCCTTATCCAAAGAAGATTCAATAATAGAACCCATAGCTCTACGTTTAGGATTGGCTTTTAAATCAAGTAATTCAGCCTCCAGAAGAACTTTTTCAAGTAATTCTTTCATACCAATACCTTGTTTTGCAGACACGTCTTGTGACTGATATTTACCACCCCACTCTTCAACTAAATAGTTCATATTAGCAAGTGTTTCCTTGATTTTATCGGGGTTTGCGCTTGGCTTATCCACTTTATTGATAGCAAATACAATGGGTACACCAGCAGCAGAAGCATGATTAATCGCTTCAACTGTTTGAGGCATCACGCTGTCATCAGCTGCAACAATAATAATGGCGATGTCAGTGACTTTCGCTCCACGAGCACGCATAGCAGTAAAGGCCTCGTGACCAGGAGTATCCAAGAAAGTGATGCGCTGACCGTTATCCAATTTTACATTATATGCACCAATATGTTGCGTAATTCCACCTGCCTCACCAGCAATTACGTTTGTTTTGCGGATGTAGTCTAACAAAGAAGTTTTACCATGGTCAACGTGACCCATCACCGTAACAATAGGTGCGCGGGATTCCAAATCTTCCTCGCTATCAGGCTCTTCATCACCAATAGCTTCAATTACATCAGAACTTACAAATTCAGTAGTAAAACCAAACTCTTCAGCTACAATATTGATTGTCTCCGCATCCAAACGTTGGTTGATAGAAACCATCATACCAATGCTCATACAAGTAGCAATTACCTCATTCACACTCACATCCATCATCACAGCAAGTTCACTAACAGTAACAAACTCAGTAAGTTGTAATACTGTTTCTTGTTCGCGTTCTTGTTGTTCCAATTCGGTTTGGCGAGCAGACATACTATCGCGTTTCTCGCGACGATATTTAGCTCCTTTACCACGTTTTCGACCACCCGCCGCCATGCGCGCTAATGTTTCCTTTATTTGACGATCAACTTCTTCCTCATCTACAACCGTTTTAAGTGGTCTTTTCACTTTATCTTTAGAAGCTTTTACAGCCTTTTTAGATGCTGATTCTGATGGGAAACGGTCAATGTCAACGCGTTGATTAGATATACGCTCTCTTCTTTTTTTACTATTGCCACTTTTTACTACCTCTTTGCCATCAGCTCCTTTTTTAGCTTCACCAGCAGTTTTAGCTTTCCTTTCACGCTCTTTGCGCTTTGCCTCTCGGCTTAAGGGTTTCGGACGAGTTGATTGATTAAGGGTTCCCAAATCGATGGAGCCTTTAATGGTCAAGCCTTCTATCTGTTCTATTTCAACAGCAAAAACTTCATTCTCACCTGCCTCTTCAACATTCTCTTCAACTATAGCCACAGGCTTTTCTACAACTTTCTCTTTTTTAATTGAAACCTGATTGTCAGCTTGTTTTTCTACTGATTTTTCAGTTTTTACAGCTGGAGTCTCTGCTGATTTTAGTGTAGGACTAACTTCTTTTGCAGTGCTCTCTTTGGGTTGTTCTGCAGCTGGTTGAGGTTTTTCTTTCACCTTTTCTACTGTAGTAGCAGGTGCTTCTTTTACTGTGGCTTTTTCCTCTTTTATAACCACAGGAATAGGGGTAACAGAAGGTGTTTCGACTTTTTCAACTTTTTCTACCTTCTCCGTTTTATCAGCTGTCTCAGCTTTTTTCTTAGATTCCTCAGCTACTGCTTTTTCTTGTACTTGAGAAACTGCTTGCGGAGTTTCAACCACAATTTCTTTTTCAGCAGGTTTAGCTTTTGGCTTATCCAAGTCGATTTGCCCAACCGTTTTGAAAGCAGGACGATCACCTAAGGTATCTTCCACACTGATATGGGTGGGTTTAGGTTTTTCATCCTCTTTATCCTCTCCAAAACCTTCAATGGCAACTGAAGTCTCTTTTTCTTTAGTCTGACGTTCCTGAATAAGGCGATCAGACTCGAGCTTCAAAGCCATATCTTTATTGAATTCCTTGGCCAGTTTCAAATACAAGTCATCCGATAATTTAAAATTCGGATTTGACTCGATTTCATTACCAGTCTTTGCAAGGAAATCTACAGCCGTGGAAATTCCTATGTTTAATTCTTTACAAGCTTTTACTAGTCTTATAGGCATTTTATAATATAAAGTATTTTAGTGTATTTTATTCAAATTAACGGATATAATTTATCACGCTAGGTCTTCTTCTTCAAATTCTGACCTTAAAATAGCGAGAACCTCATCGATAGTCTCTTCTTCTAAGTCAGTACGTGCAATTAAATCTTGTCGTGGGAGCGATAGAACACTTTTCGCGGTGTCATAACCAATGTTTTTAAACACATCAATAATCCATTGTTCGATCTCATCGTTAAATTCATCCAAATAGATGTCTTCTGTATCTTCGGCTTCATCTAATTCACGATAAACGTCTAAAGTATAGCCTGTTAGCATACTTGCCAGTTTAATATTCAAACCTCCTTTACCAATAGCTTGAGAAACTTCATCCACATGCATATAAATTTCAGCTCTTTTATCTTCCTCATTTAGATAGATGTCAGAAATTTTTGCAGGACTTAAAGAACGACGGATGAACAAGTCAGTATTATTTGTAAAGTTTATCACGTCGATGTTTTCATTTCTCAATTCACGAACGATACCATGAATACGAGAACCTTTCACACCTACACATGCTCCAACTGGGTCGATACGGTCATCATAAGATTGAACAGCAACCTTAGCTCTTTCTCCTGGAATACGAGCAATTTTCTGAATAGTAATCAAACCTTCATGAATTTCAGGTACTTCCAATTCGAAAAGTCGCTCTAAGAAAATAGGAGAAACACGTGAAAGTATGATGCGTGGATTACCATTTTTCTGTGTAACTTCGGCAACAACTGCACGTACTGAATCACCTTTTCTATAGAAGTCTGATGGGATTTGTTCTGATTTTGGAAGGTAAAGTTCATTACCCTCTTCATCTAACAACAGCATCTCTTTTTTCCAAATTTGATATAACTCAGCAACCACGATTTGACCAACCATTTCGCTGTATTTATTATATACGTTTTCTTTGTGAAGTTCTAAAATTTTGGAAGATAGTGTTTGGCGCAAATTCAAGACAGCACGGCGACCGAATGACAGAAAGTCGACCCTATCGGTTACCTCTTCCCCTACCTCATAATCAGGCTCAATTTTCTGAGCTTCTGAGAGGGTAATCTCCATATTTTCATCTTCTAATTCACTGTCTTCTACCACTATACGGTTACGGTAAATTTCAAAGTCTCCCTTATCAGGATTGATAATCACATCGTAATTCTCATCGCTTCCAAACATTTTTGCTAATACCGTTTTGAAAGAGTCTTCCATAACCGCTATCAGCGTCATTTTGTCTATACTTTTCAACTCTTTAAATTCAGCAAAAGTATCAATCAAATTAATCGTTTCTTTTTTGCTCATGGCTTATTTGAATCTAATAATCAGTTTAGTTGTTTTTATATTGTTTTTTTCTATTGTTATGATTTCTTCAACAGTAGTTTTACGTTTTGCACCCTCTAATTTTACTTTTTGCATAGTTGATAATTCCAGATTATCAGCATGATACGCTTTTAATACACCTTGATATTTCATACCATCTTTAGTAATAATTTCAAGCTCTTTTCCAATGTTTTTTACGTATTGCCTATCTACTTTGAAGGGGGATGATAGTCCAGCGGAGCTTACCTCCAACTCATAATCTTCTTGCTCTCTGTCCAGTTTAGTATCTATATAGTTACTTAAAGCAACACAATCATCTATTGATACTGGATTATCAGAGTCTATCTCCATTACAATGCGATTATCTCGACTGATATTCAAATCAACTAAGAAGAAATCTCTCTCTCCTAAATAATCGGTAACTATTTGATTTACAAGCTCTTTATCTATCATTTTTCCCTATAATAGAACAATAAAGGGGACTGTCTGTCCCCTCCACTATTCAATTTGCGATTGCAAAGATACAATATTTATTTTAAAACACCAAGTTTTTTCAATTATCTTTCATTGTATTGCTTCTGATAATAAGACTGATACTGACCACTTGTCACATTGTCCATCCACGCTTGATTGTCTAAATACCAATCAACCGTTTTTTTCAAACCTTCTTCAAACTGCAGAGAAGGAACCCATCCTAATTCTTTTTGAATTTTTGTAGAATCAATGGCATAGCGTAAATCATGTCCAGCACGATCTTTTACATAAGTAATTAAGTTTGCTGATTCACCCGATTTACGACCTAACTTCTTATCCATAATAGCGCAAAGCACATGAATTAAATCGATATTTGTCCACTCATTATGTCCTCCGATATTATAGGTATCACCCTGCTTCCCTGTGTGATAAATCACGTCAATAGCACGAGCATGATCCTCTACCCATAGCCAATCACGCACATTCTCCCCTTTTCCATAAATAGGGATAGCTTTATTATGTTTGATATTATGAATTGCAAGAGGAATTAATTTTTCAGGGAATTGATTTGCACCATAATTATTAGAGCAATTTGAAATAACAACAGGTAAACCATAGGTGTGAAAATATGCTCTTACAAAGTGGTCGGAACTCGCTTTAGCAGCGGAATACGGACTACGTGGATCATAAGAAGTAGTCTCTAAAAACAAACCAGTATCTCCTAAAGAGCCATATACTTCATCAGTAGAAACATGGTAGAAAAGTTTGCCTTCCATTTTGTCTTTCCAGCTATTTTTTGCAGCATTTAAAAGGTTTACCGTACCAAAAACATTGGTTCTAACAAATGCAAATGGGTCTGTAATAGAGCGGTCTACATGAGATTCAGCTGCTAAGTGAATCACGCCATCAATAGAATATTGATTAAATAGCTCGATAACAAACTGCTCATCCACTATATCACCTTTTACAAAAGTGTAATTCGGTGCACTGTCTATATCTTTCAGATTCTCCAAATTACCTGCATACGTCAACGCATCTAAGTTGATAATCTGATATTCAGGATATTTAGTCACAAACAGACGAACAACATGAGAGCCAATAAAACCTGCTCCTCCAGTAATTAAAAGTGTTTTCATTTACGATTTGCTTAAAAAATTGATGTTTTGCGTAAAAAATTTACGATTTGCGTAGTTTTAAATGCAAAAATACACAGAATAAATGATGATAGAAAATTTACTTTGATTTTCACCCATCGTTATTACAATTCAAATTCTTTGTTTAACTTTGCACCTTTGAAGTTTGACTTGTAGATGAATAAACTTTTCGACATAGTAGAGCGATTACTGATTAACAACGAGCATGCGATTTTGCCAGGCTTGGGTGGTTTTGTGGTGCAACAACAACCAGCCGAACTACGTAAAGATTGTCTTGTTCCAGCTCATACTGCTATCAGTTTTAATCCCTTGATGAAACATAATGATGGTATGTTTATAGTCGAACTATCTCGTATAGAAGGAATTAGCTATAAAGAAGCAGCAAAACAAACCGATAAGTTTATAGCTGACTTTCATCGCGTACTCAAAAAGAATCAAAAACTTGCATTTGGACGAATAGGAGAATTTCATTTGAATAAGGACAGGCAACTTGAATTTACACCCACGCTTGTAGCAGAGTTTTTACCGTCTAATTTTGGTTTGCTAGCACTTCAGCTTCCCATTCCTAAAAAGGAAAATAAGGAAATTCAATTTAGTATTTCAGCAAGAAAAATGATGCGCTATGCTGCTATTTTCATTACCTTCATGGCATTGTTTTTCTCTGCAGATTTGAATAAATCGGCTTATACTACGCGCGCTGATTTGAGTAATCTGCTCCAATTTAATCTACCAGAAATCATTATTAGCGCTGATACGACTATACAAGAAAATGAAGAGCAAGCAAATCGTACAAAACCACAAAATGTACGTTTTGCCTATAAGTTAGTGGTAGCAACTTTTCAAACTACAGAGAAAGCAGAAAGCTTTAGTACTCAATTAAAATCCGAGCAATATCCACAAGCTGAAATCATTGTAAGCAGCAGCAATACAAAGGTTTGCGTACAAAGTTTCACCAGCATAGTAGCTGCTGTAAATTACCTTGAACAAATCAAACACACTGACCCACGTTTTGCTGATGCATGGGTAATGAAGGTGGACAGTTCTTCAAACTGATAATTCTCCCATTAATATATTGTTAATTAAAAACATTTACCTATCTTTGCAGCCGCTTTTCGAGAAAAAGCAAATAGGTATAATCATTAAAAATTTACACAATGCCCGTAAAAATTAGATTACAACGTCATGGTCGCAAAGGATATGCATTTTATCATATCGTGATTGCAGACAGCCGTTCGCCACGTGATGGCAAATTCATTGAACGTATTGGTTCATACAACCCTAACACCAATCCAGCAACTGTTGATTTAAAGTTTGACAAAGCTTTATACTGGTTGAATGTTGGTGCACAACCCACTGATACAGTGCGTAATATTCTTTCTACTGAAGGAGTATTGATGATGAAACACTTACAAGGTGGTGTTAAAAAAGGTGCTTTTGACGAAGCAGAAGCTGAAAAACGCTTTGCAGCATGGAAAGCTACTAAAGAAGGTAAATTAAACAAGACCAAAGAACAACTTGCAGCTGAAAAAGCAGCAGCTGAAAAAGCACGTTTAGCTGAAGAGGTAAAAATCAACAAAGCAAAAGCGGCAGAATTAGCAAAACAACAAGCAGCAGAGCAAGCAGCTCAAGAAGAAGCTGTAGCAGAGGAAAGTACTCTAGCAGAAGCTACTGTAGTTGAAGAAGAGGAAGTTAAAGAAGTTACAGAGGAAACTCCTGTAGAAGAAACTCCTGCTGTTGAGGAAGTTAAAGAAGAAACTCCTGCAGTTGAAGAAGTACAAGAAGAAAAACCAGCAGAAGAAGCAGCTGAATAATTCTTGTGATACAATCTTTTAAAAGTCCGGATTATTATTCGGACTTTTTTATATATTTGCAGAAAATATACATTACTATTTAAAATAGTTAAATCATTAATTATCAGAATTTTAAATTTATAAAACCTGTTATAACACTCCCAATCGATTCACTGTATGCTGAATGTCTCTATCGTACTATATAACCACCCTCTGCATCAAACAAAAGAACTAATTCAGGCTATACGCAAATCTGAAGTAGTCAATCAGTTGTATATTATCGATAATTCACCTCATGCACAATGTGAATACAAAGAAGCAGGTCTGAATTATTTCTTTACAGGACGTAATTTAGGCTATGGAGCAGGCCATAATATCGCCTTGCGGAAGACTTTAAAAAATGATGTGCCCTACCATTTAATTGTAAATCCAGATATTGAATTAAAGACAGAAATTCTATCAGAATTATGTAGGTATATGGATGAAAATCAGGATGTTGGACATATTATGCCTAAGGTTTTCTATCCCAATGGAGAAGTGCAGTATCTCTGTAAATTACTCCCTACTCCCATGGATTTATTGTTTAGGCGGTTTTTGCCAGCATCAATAAGTAAAAAGCGTATAGATAAATTTGAAATGCGCGATTCTGGATATGATAAAATTATGGATGTGCCCTACCTCTCTGGTTGCTGTATGTTTTTACGGACAGAAGCGCTCAAAAAAGTAGGTTTATTCGATGAGCGTTTTTTTCTCTATCCCGAAGATATTGATTTAACCCGCAGAATACATGCACATTATCGAACAATATTTTACCCTTATGTTTCCGTCATCCACCATCATGAAAGAAGTTCTTACAAAAGCTTTAAAATGATGTTAATACACGCTTGGAATATGATAAAATACTTTAATAAATGGGGTTGGATTTGGGACTCCACACGGAAACCTAACCAGCAACAAGTAACCAGCAACCAGTAACTTTCTTTAAAAATTTGATAAACTTTATGAACTTTCTAAACTTCAGTCTAATTGAAATCTCCAGTGCTTTTATGGTGCTCTTCGCTATTATTGATATTTTAGGATCTATTCCTATCATTTTAAATATCAAAGAAAAAGCGGTAAAAATTGATGCTTTTTGGGCAAGCTTTATCGCTTTTGTCATTTTGATAGTCTTTTTATTTATGGGGGAAGGAGTTCTGAGTTTATTCAGTGTAGATATTCAATCCTTTGCTGTTGCAGGCGCTTTAATCATTTTTATCTATGCAATAGAGATGGTATTAGACATTGAAATCTTCCGTAACAAAGGTCCCAAAGGCAGTGCATCTATCATACCTTTATCGTTCCCACTGATAGCAGGACCAGGTTCATTTACTACCCTTATTTCTCTTCGTGCTGAATATCAGATGGTTAATATCATCATCGCATTAGTACTCAACATGATATTTGTATTTTTCGTGATACGCTCAACCGACAAAATAGAGAAATTCTTCGGCGAAACTGGTATCTACATCATGCGTAAGTTCTTTGGAGTGATTCTACTAGCTATCTCTGTGAAGTTGTTTACGACTAATATTAGTCACTTGTTGTCGTAAATGGTTTGTTCAATACTCAAACCTTCCAAACTCACTTTCAATAATCAACTCTTTTTTGTCGGAAGATTCTACATAGCCGACGATTTGAGCATCAATATTAAAAGATTTGGAGATGGCGATAACTTCCTCAGCATAAGCTTTTGGGAGGTAGATTTCCATGCGATGCCCCATATTGAAGACCTTATACATCTCTTTCCAATCGGTTTGTGATTCTTTTTGAATGATTTCAAACAAAGGAGGTAGAGGAAAAAGATTGTTTTTGACGACCTTCAGATTATCACCAATAAAATGAAGGATTTTGGTCTGCGCCCCACCCGAACAATGCACCATACCATGTATTTTCGGACGAAGCTTATCAAGTATAGCTTTGATGACAGGAGCGTAAGTACGAGTAGGCGAAAGCACTAATTTACCGGCATCAATACCAAGTTCTTCTATCTTATCCGTTAACTTATACGAACCAGAATAAGCTAAATCCTTGGGAATAGCTGTATTATAACTTTCAGGATATTTTTCGGCTAAGTAGTTGGCAAACACATCATGACGAGCGGAAGTAAGTCCGTTACTACCCATACCACCATTATACTCTTTCTCGTAAGTAGCTTGCCCAGAGGAAGATAGACCCACTATTACATCTCCATCTTGGATATTCGCATTATCAATTACATCGGAGCGTTTCATGCGGCAGGTTACGGTACTATCCACGATGATGGTACGCACAATATCACCCACATCAGCAGTTTCTCCACCTGTAGGATAAATGTTTACGCCCATGGCTGATAATTCTTCAGTCAAATCGTTTGTACCATTGATAATAGCAGAGATAATTTCACCTGGAATAAGGTTTTTATTTCTACCGATAGTTGATGAAAGCAGGATATTATCAGTTGCGCCCACACAGAGCAGGTCATCCACATTCATAATCAACGCATCCTGAGCTATGCCTTTCCACACACTTAAATCACCCGTTTCTTTCCAATACACATACGCTAAAGATGATTTAGTCCCTGCCCCATCAGCATGCATAATATTGCAATATTCAGGGTCACCGCCAATGATATCAGGTATAATTTTACAAAATGCTTTAGGGAAAATCCCCTTATCAATATTTTTAATGGCATTATGTACATCCTCTTTAGATGCTGAAACTCCTCGCAAATTATACCTTTGGTCGCTCATTTTTGAAAATTTAAGTTGTATATTCTTTGAAATTAATTGGTTGCAAATTTACACAATTTAAAAGCTATTGCAAATTTTAGCTATAAAATATCATCTAAGAAAAGTTGTATAATTCTACAACTTATTATATATTTGCATCATGAAACGCAAAATAATTACATACGGCGGGTATTTTGAACGGTTTATAGCAACACTTTCAGAAAAAGAGTTGTTAAAAATAAACTATATCATATCTTTACTCGAAACTGAAGATAGAATGCCAAGCAAGTTCATCAAATACATTCGTGATGGATTATATGA
>CAYVWK010000053.1:11437-13151 GCA_964455235.1 uncultured Paludibacter sp. | reverse complement strand
AGTTGTTATTAGTAGCTCGTTAAGTTTGTAGAATCTCCTTCCATAGCACTGATTAACCAGTAACCAGCAACCAGCAACTTTTTTAAAAACTTTCTAACTTGATAAACTGTCCAACGTTACCATTCGGCACAGGAATCCCCAATATCGCTGAAATCGTTGGTGCAATATCGGTAATCCAATGTGCTTGGGTAATGATTTTTTTATCGAGATTGGCTCCGTAAAACCATATCGGTACTGTTGAATGAATATTGCTGGATGCACCTATCGGGTTATCATCATTATCCACCTCTAACCAACCTGGCATCAAGGATAAAATAATATCACCTGCATAGTTTTTATGGGTGGAGTTTTTGGTTTTTGACAATTCACTGTTTGGGTCGAAACCGCTGTTCATCAGCTGATTATAGCTGTGCGCAGATTGAACCCCTTCAAATTCCATGATGAAATCAATAGCTGTTGTTTGCATCTTAGCGAAATCAATATCTTTTTCCTCTATCAGTCTTTTGTTGAAGTAAATTTGGCGACCGTAATAACCATTGATCCACTTTTCATGACCGTAAATTGCCATCAAATAAGAACTTAGCAGAGCAATAGCACGGTTAGAATTGAAATAACCTGCATGAATATTATGTGCTTTCAACTCTTCAGGTGAATAGGAATTATTCTGATTGCCAAATAGCACAAATAACACATTCCCTCTACCCAACTTATATTCAATTTTTTGTATCAGAAATTGCAGTTCATCATCCAATCTCAAATAGATATCTTCTTTTTCCATGGTTTGAACGGAAAAATCTTGCTCATTGGGTGTGCGAACTGTAAACTGCAACATCAAAGCATCGGGCTGCTTACCCTGACCTAAGTCCTGCTCTTGAAGCAACCTTAAGGCTAATTCTGCTACTAAGGAATTAGCTGATGGTGAGATTTTTAATATTGAATTTTGACGATTTGCATTCTTTTTTGAGCTCGGTTTATATTCAAAAGCCTTGGGTTTGCGGGTGTCTAAAGCAGCCAAGTAGGTAGAAGCGGGAAATTTAGGCTGCCACACCCTGTCCACATACCGCTGAAACGACCCATTTTGATTCATATCCAAAGCTTGCCAAGGCATTCCATCCTTATAATAAGAAGTAGAGCCCCATTTCATCAGCACATCATCCATCCACACCACCCCATTAGCAGTATGTCCGCCCAGCGCAATTGCATCTTCCGCATGAATACCAACCGCATACACCTTCGATTGTCCCTGATAGTGCATCACCATCTCATCCAAAACTGAAGTTGTACGCATATTCTTCGCTGATAATTTCAAGTGTGAATCAATACCAGCAAAAGCATCATCTTTAAAAATTGACTCAATCTTCTGATTATTGCGATTATAAGCTTGATTGGAGATAATCCCATGATAATAAGGCACTGTGCCCGCCATAATAGTCGTAATATCGCTTGCATTTCCAGCAGAAACCACATTGCTTTGCATCTTAGCAAACGACACCCCAGCCTCTGTAAGTTTCCGCAACCCATCTACACCCAACCTATCATGCAACTGGTCGAGATGCGTTTGCTGCAACCCATCCACCATAATCCCCACCACCAATTTAGGCTGCGCAAAAACAGTAGCACTGAAGATAAGCAGCGCCAGTAGAGACGTGGCATGCCGCGTCTCCCTTCTGTGTAGTTTAAAGTTCATCAAGTTCATCAAGTTTTTAAATGTGCC
>CAYVWK010000053.1:0-11337 GCA_964455235.1 uncultured Paludibacter sp. | reverse complement strand
ATACGAGCTGAATCACTCAAAGATTTGAAGAAGTGAAATATCATATCCGTAGGTAAATCGCCTATATATTCCTTTTTAAATTCAACATCATATACCAACCAAGGGCGACCGCCAAAATCAAGGGCTACAGCGCATAAACTCTCGTCCATAGGCAAGGTGAAACCGTAGCGTTCTATGCCTCGTTTATTGCCGATTGCTTCTCCTAGAGCCTCTCCTAGAGCAATGGCTGTATCTTCTATGGTGTGGTGCTCGTCCACTTCCAAATCACCTTTCACATGGATAGTCAAATCGCTACCAGAGTGCTTGCCAATCTGTTCCAACATGTGGTCGAAAAATTTCAAACCCGTATCAATATCCGTTTTTCCACTTCCATCTAAATTAATATTGATGTAGATATCGGTTTCCTTGGTAGTGCGTTTGACAGTTGCAATGCGCTCGCCAGCAAATAAAAACTCGGTAATTCTGTCCCATGAGGTAGTCTGCAAAGCACAATGCTCCTGCAAACCGCTCTCTATCAGCAGTTTCTCATCATCACTAATTAAAATAGCTTTGCAACCTAAATTTTTAGCCATTTCTACATCTGTCATTCTATCACCGATTACAAAAGAATTTTCCAAATCATAAGCATCTGAAAAATACTCGGTTAGCATAGCGGTGCCTGGTTTACGAGTAGGTAGATTATCTTCAGGAAAAGATTTATCAATGAAAATTTTATCAAAAGTAATCCCTTCACTTGCAAGAATTTGAAGCATTTTATTTTGAACGATATCAAAATTTGCTTGTGGATACACATCTGTGCCCAGGCCATCCTGATTAGTTACCATTGCCCATTCAAAATCAAGTTTCTCCCTGATAAAGTGCATATTACGTAGTATTCCTGGCAGAAATTCCATCTGCTCTAAAGTATCCACTTGATAAGTTATAGGGGGTTCAATAATGATGGTGCCATCTCTATCAATAAATAATACCTTCTTTTTTTGTAATTTGTTATCTGACATTTTATTGTCTTTAATGAATATTTGACCTGCAAAAATAGCTTTTTTTTGTGGGAATGGAAAATAGAAGTGATAGCCTAAGTTATCGTTTCTTTAGCCGATATTTTGATTTATCGTTTCTTTAGTCGATATTTGCAGCATGAAAGCAGTTATTACAGGAGATATTATCGCTTCAAGGAAGTTGGTAGATCAAGAAAAATGGCTACAACCTCTCAAGAACCTGCTCAATACTTGGGGAGAAAGACCCAGAGATTGGGAGTTAGTTAGAGGTGATTCTTTTCAAATAGAATTATCAAAGCCCGAAGACGCTTTGATAAAAGCAATAGAAATAAAAGCCTTATTAAAAAAAGTAGAACCTTTTGATGCACGCAAAAAAGCAAGTCCTATAGATGTTCGTATGGCGATTGGAATAGGTGAAAAAACTTTTTTAGGAGAAAGAATATCAGAAAGCAATGGACCTGCTTTTGTTTATTCAGGTGAAAAGTTTGACCTGCTCAAAAAAGAAAATATCACATTAGGCATAAAAACATCTTCACAAGAATTCGATAATGAGGTTAATCTATACCTAAAACTAGCTTGTTTGTTTATGGATAAATGGACTGTGTCATCGGCCGAACTGATGCAAATTATTCTTGCTAATCCTAATTTAACACAAGAAGAAATTGGTAAAAAGTTGGGAATCAAACAAAATTCTGTAAGTGATAGGTGGAATAGAGCAAATGTCAATGAAGTGTTTGAAGTAAATAAGATGTTTCAGAAAAAAATTAAAACCTTACTTAGATGATTATACTTATCAAGCTTTTTATAGCTCATATGCTCGGAGATTTTCTTTTACAACCTAAGAAATGGGTAGTAGAGAAAGAAAAATGTAAGATAAAATCAATTAAATTTTATGTTCATATTTTGACTCATGGACTTTTAATACTACTAGTTCTGTGGGATTTGAACTATTGGTTGTTAGCCTTAATATTGATGTTTTTACATGGTATTATTGACTTAATAAAACTCTATTCTCAAACAGAAAATAGTAAGTCTAAATGGTTTTTTATAGATCAAGGTTTGCATATTCTCAGTATTATAATTTTATGGATTGTGCTTTTTAACCCTGAGTTAAATTTAATATTATGGTTTGAAAATACAAGTTTTTGGATTTATATAATAGCTATATTGTGTGTGACTTTTGTATCAGGAATAGTCGTACGAGAATGTATGTCTCAATGGTCGCAATCTTTAAATGAGGGGAATGATGAGTCTCTGAATAATGCAGGAAAATATATTGGTATATTAGAACGTTTATTTGTTTTTATCTTCGTGATAACTGGGAACTGGGAAGGTATTGGCTTTTTATTAGCTGCCAAATCAGTTTTTCGTTTTGGAGATTTGAAAGAATCTAAAGATAGAAAACTAACAGAATATATTTTGATAGGAACTTTAATAAGTTTTGGAATAGCTATCGGGGTAGGCATGTTTACACTGAAATTAATTGAAATTGTTTAAAATGTAAGACTGGTTATAAAATGTCTTATCTGACCAAATTGATTATTTCTTATCTAATTTACATATGATTATGAGTGTTGGGAGTTTTACAAAATAATATACTTGGAAATGATACGATTTTCATGTAATTTTGCACCTCTTTAAAATTTAGGCTAGATACATAAAATATCAATATTAATGAATATAGATTGGTTGATTTCGTTGTTTACGGAAAATGGAGTTGCGCATACGATTTTGCTCTATTCTTTTGTGATAGCATTGGGTGTGTGGGTTGGAAAAGTGAAGTTCTTTGGAGTGTCCTTAGGCGTCACTTTTGTTTTGTTTGTGGGGATATTGGTCGGGCATTTGGGCTTTAATGCGAATGCTGAACTGATGCACTTTATACGAGAGTTTGGACTTATCCTCTTTATCTACTCTATTGGTTTGCAGGTCGGACCAGGGTTCTTTTCTTCTTTTAAGAAAGGCGGGATGAAGATGAATCTTTTAGCTGCTACGGTGGTGTTTCTGGGCGTGGGGACTACCATCGGGTTGTATTATCTTTTTGCAGGAAGGATTCCGATGGCGATGTTTGTGGGGATTTTGTCAGGAGCAGTCACCAACACACCTGGATTGGGTGCGGCTCAAGAGGCTTTGCGTCAGCTGTTCGATGCAGGTCAGATAACTGAAATCCCTGAAATTGCATTGGGTTATGCGGTGGCTTATCCACTTGGTGTTGTGGGAATTATCCTTTCGCTTATTCTCCTTCGTGTCATTTTCAAAGTCAATTTAGATAAAGAGCAAAAAGAAATTATAGAAGCACGTGAAACGCAAGAGGGTGCACAAATCATCACGCTGAAAATCAATTCCAAGGCGATACATGGCAAAACGCTGATAGACATTCGTAAACTGATGGGGCGTCAATTTGTGGTTTCGCGCTTATTTCAGAACGGTGAATATTCCATCCCTAAAGGTGATACAGTATTATTCAATGGTGATATTGTGCTGATTGTCGCTGCCGACCACGATGCGACTCCCGTTAGTGAATTGATGGGCGATGTGGTTGAGCATGATTGGAAAGAGTCGGAAGGTCAGATGATTTCGCGCAGGATTGTGATTACACGAGATAAAATCAACGGTAAAACCTTAGGTTCACTTCGATTAAGAGCTTTGAATGTGAATTGCACCCGCGTTATTCGTTCGGGGTTTGATTTGTTTGCCAGCGAGGATTTAGTGCTTCAAGTGGGTGATAGAGTGGTGGTTGTAGGATCGCCTGATTCTATTAAACGCATAGAAGCTGTATTAGGTAATACCCTAAATCGTTTAAACGAGCCACATCTTATCACTTTATTTACGGGTATTTTCTTAGGAATCATCTTCGGAAGTATTCCGTTTTATATACCTGGTATGCCCATGCCTGTGAAATTAGGTCTGGCTGGTGGTCCTTTAGTGGTCGCTATTCTGATTGGTCGCTTTGGTTCTAAGCTAAAGCTGATAACTTATACCACTCAAAGTGCTAACTTGCTGCTGCGTGAAATTGGTATTACGCTTTTCTTGGCAAGTGTTGGTATATCTGCAGGTGGTCAGTTTGTTGAGACTGTGATACATGGTGATGGTCTGCTGTGGGTTGCTTGCGGGGTGATAATCACCATGCTACCTTTGTTGATAACGGGTATCATCGGGCGTAAAGCGATGAAGATGAACTACTTTACACTGATGGGTTTGCTGGCAGGTAGTACAACCGATCCGCCTGCCTTAGCCTATGCTAATACAACCGCTGGCAATGATGCACCAGCTGTTGCCTATTCTACAGTCTATCCGTTGACTATGTTTTTACGAGTGGTGATGGCTCAAATCCTCATTCTATTGTTTGTTTGATACTTATTCTGTTGTATTTAAAATCAGATTATGTTAACAAAAAAATCAATAAGCTATAAACAAGCTCTCCACAAAGCAGCTGCATATTGTTCATTATCTGAAAGGTGTGTTGATGATGTGCAGCATAAATTAGTTGATTGGGGTGCAGAATTTAAGCATCAGGGAGAAATTATATCCTATTTAATAGAAGAGAAATTTATTGATGAAGAGCGTTTTGCAATTGCTTATGTTAAGGATAAATTTCTATATAATAAATGGGGAAAAATCAAAATTCGCATCATGCTTCAACAAAAGAAGATATCCAAAGATTTGATAAATAAGGCTTTAAATGAAATAGATGAGAAGTCGTATGAGGACATGATTTTACGCCTAATTGAGGATAAAACAAAGAGTCTTAAATACAAAGATGATTACGATAAGAAAGTAAAGTTAATGCGTTATTTGTCGGGTAAGGGTTTTGAGTTAGATACTGTTTTATCATATCTTTGATGAAGATATTCATTGCATCCTAGCAGTAAGTACTTAAATGAGAGATAAATACCTTTTTATCATCCTGAATTTCATGTTAAATAAAGGTCAGAAAGTTTAAAAAAAGAAAACTAATGACTATAACAGTTAAATAAAACTAATACAGAACAATTAATAAATTATATCGCTTATCTTTGGCTCGTAATGTTGGCTAAACGTCCTACAATTAGCTTGTATTTTCCGAGCTTATTCGGATAGCTCCATGAACGCACATAAGTATTTCAATACGTTGAGAATAGAAATATTATTATATAAATCACAAAAAAAGATACCTTTATGAAACACTTCATTTTTACTCTTTTTGCGCTCTTTTTTATGATGGGAGCAATCAACTCACAGAAAGTGAGTGGAACTTTATCTAATGTGAAGCAGTTGACTCAAGATGCTGCTAAATATGAAAACCCACAATGGTCACCTGATGGAAAAATGATTGCCTTTACAAACGAAGGGCATAGCGGCTTGTTGGTAATGAACAGAGATGGTGCTAATAAGCGTGTGTTATCTACTAAAGAAGATGTAGGTTATGCTTTTCAATGGTCAATTGACAGCGAAGATATTTTGGTGCGTGATGCACGTTGGGATGACAATGGTCGTCACCGTGCAATTTGGAGTGTAAGTTTAGCAGGAAAAGAAATACGCATGTCAGAAGATGCACCTTATATGCAACCTGCAGCTTGGGTTTATACGCAGGATGGTAGCAAGCGTGCAAAAGTAGTAGATGGCAAAGCTCTTCCTCTACAACCTTTAAAAGTAAAAGCCGAAGCTAAAGCTGAACTCGCTAAGTTAGAATTAAAACCCAGCTTCAATCATAGTTTTTTTGCACAAGACAATAATTTGTTTTTAGTTGATGGTAATGGGAAAAAGACTTTATTAAGTGATGTTGAACTTTTCTGCCCTGTATTTTCTCCCGATGGAACTAAGATTGCTTTCAATAGGGGAGATGATGTTTGTGTGATGAATATTGATGGAACAAGTAAACGTGTTTTAGCACGTGGTTTCTTCCCTTCATGGGTTAACGATAATCAGATTGTATTTGAACGTACCACAGATGATGGTCACGTATATACTTCTGGACATCTATTTATTATGGATATGAATGGTAAAAACCAAAAGCAGTTGACTGTAGGTGATGATATTTACCGTTATCCAGCAGTTTCGCCTGATGGAAAATCCATTGTATTTACAAAAGCAAATACAGGTCAAATTTTTACAGCAGATTTACAATAATACCTTAAAATATTCTACACATGAAAAAGATATATTCCTTATTCTTATTATTAGCACTTTTTACCTTAGCATCGGCTCCGGTAAGTGCCGTTAAATGGTCATCATATAAAGTATCAATTGACCCTGGTCATGGTGGTACCGATCCTGGAGCATCAGGTCCATCCGCTCCTCACGAGGCAGAGTTAGCGCTTCGTGCTTCTTTACAAATGCGCACACAACTTCAAGGGGTGGGATGTAATGTAACGATGACGCGCACAACGAATGCGACTTTGTCATTAACAGCTCGTCGTTCTCACTTTTTAGCACAGGATCCTTGGATTGCGTGTAGTGTACACTTAAATGCATTTAATAAAACAGCGCACGGTACAGAAACGTGGTACTATTGGAGTACAGGAAATAGTTATCCTTTAGCTGTTAAAGTTCAAAATAGGCTTGTCCAACAATTAGGTAGAGCAAACCGTGGTGTAAAACAAAATGGTTGGACGGTTATTACAGCTTCAGCCAGTATTCCTTCTGTATTAACAGAGGGTTTGTTTGTTGATAACGCTACAGAATGGGGAATGATTAATACGACTGCTAAACAAGGTTTCAAAAACTGGGTAAATGGTCACGTACTTGGATTCTGGGATCATTTAAAAACCTTCAACTCAGCTTTGGATAATCCTACTTCAACTGCACCTGTTAAGACTCCTACCATATCTCCTTCATCCACTTCTTTAGCTTTTGGTAATGTGGTTTCAGGTCAGACAAAAGCCTTGACCTTCACAGTATCAACGAAAGACTTATCAGGTAATATTTCGGTGTCCTCTAACTCAGGAGCCTTTACTGTTAGTCCAACCAGCTTAGGAACGGGCGGTGGTACAGTAACCGTAACCTTTAAACCTACAGCCGCACAAAGCTACAGCGGAACCATTACCCTGAGTTCTTCAGGTGCAAGCTCTAAAACAGTATCTGTATCAGGAGCTGGACAAGCAAGGGTGGTAAGTGTTTCCCCATCAAACTTAGCGTTTGGAAATGTAAATAAGGGAGCCACTAAAAATATGAGCTTTACGGTATCTGGTAGTAACTTAAATAATAATGTAACAGTTAGCTCGAACTCAAGCGCGTTTACTGTAAGTCCTACAAGTTTAGGAACAGGTGGTGGTACGGTGACTGTAACTTTCAAGCCAACAGCCGTTCAAAATTATACAGGTACGATTACTCTGGCTTCTTCTGGAGCATCAGGTGCAACAGTTTCCTTAACAGGTGCTGGTACTGTTCCTCCTTTGAATTTAACGGAGAAATTTAATATCAGTCAAACAAAAGGAAATACTACTACTAAAGGCTGGAACTCTACTTTAGTCAGAAATATGGCCTATGGTAGTGGTAAACTATATATGGTTTATGAACATGCAGGTATTAAAGTAGTGAAAGCTCAATCTGGAGATTTCCTATACGACCTCAATAAATCAGGTGTAAGTGGAGGAGCATTAACGCTATGTGATGTTGGTTTCTTTGATGGGAAAGCGATAGCTTGTAATTTAGGAACAGATACATCTCCATTGAAAGTATATGTATGGGACAATGATTTTTCAGCGCCTCGTCTTATATTAGAAACAAGTAATTTAGGTGGTGCGAAACGTTTGGGTGATTACATAGGATTTACTGGTAATTTAACCAATGGTAAGCTTACTTTTGCCAATGATGATGGTACTACTACACGTATTGTGAATTATGCAATTTCAAATGGTACAGTGTCAACTACACCAACAGTTGTAAATGCTACAACAAATGGTACTACTCGTTTGGCATGTGCAACTTCAATTCGCATACAACCTGATGCTACAGGTTATTGGATTAACGGTAAAGATAATCCACTGACACGCTTAGATACTAGTGGTAAAATGAGTTATGAGGTACCACAAGATAATCAACATGGTAACGGTTTCTCTGCTTTTGTGTATGATGGTGTTCAATATGCAGTGATGTCCACTTTCGTTGGCTCTACGAACTACACAGGTGGTGCCATGGAGTTAGTGGAAGCTAGCAAGGGATGGCAAAGTGCTGAGGTTGTTGCAACTTATCCATCAGCAGGTTTAGGTACTACAGCAAATACCAATTGTACAGGTGCAGCTATCGGTCAGGCAGGTAGTAACTATGTTGAAACTTGGGTGTTGAGTACGGGGCAAGGTATAGCTTATTATGCAACAGGAACAACCCCTACGCATACCTACACAACCAAGGAGCTTTCAACCTCTTTATCAAACTTAAGCTTTGGTAATGTGACGTATGGTCAAACTAAAGCTATGACTTTCAACGTAAGCGGAACAGGCTTATCAGGTAATATCTCCCTATCTTCTAACTCTGCGGCTTATACGGTAAGTCCAGCAAGTTTAGGTGCAAGCGGAGGAACTGTGACTGTAACGTTCAAACCAACTGCTAAACAAGCATATACAGGGACTATTACAGTGACTGGTGATGGTGTGACCAAAACAGTTGCTTTAACCGGTAGTGGTGTAGAAGATCCAGCTGTAGCGAAAGAGATTAGTGTCAATCCTACAAGTTTAAATATGGCTTGTACATACGACAAAACAGCTACTGCTACCTTCAGCGTAACATCTACTAATTTATCAGCTAATATCGCAGTAGGCTCTAATTCAAGTGCATTTACTGTAAGTCCTACAAGTCTGCCAGCTACAGGAGGTACTGTTACGGTAACTTTCAGACCATCAGCGCAAACTACTTATAACGGAACGATTACGCTTTCTTCTACAGGAGCAGATAATAAAACCGTTGCGGTAACAGGTGTTGGGCAAGCTTTAGGAGAAATTTCATTTACTGAAGTTTGGAATCATAGTCAAACGAAAAATACAGTTTCAGCTGAAGGTTGGGATGCTGATAATGTAAGAAATATGGCTTATAATGATGATAAACTGTATCTGGTATATGGTACAAATCTCATTAAAGTTATCAATGCGAAAAATGGTAAACCTATTCGTGATATGAATATGACTGATGTTGCTGGTGGATGGCCAGCAATTAGTGATGTTGGATATTTCGACGGAAAAGTGGTTGCTTGTAATATTCCAAACGCTTCTGCTCCAGATTTCAAGGTGTATGTTTGGGATTCAGAAACGGGAGCACCAAGAGTTGCGTTGACTACTCAAAACTTTGGCGGCTCTACTCGTATTGGTGATAAAATGGGCTTCTATGGTACATGGAGTAATGGTACATTAACCCTTGCGGCTACAACAGGCGGTGTAACACGTATTCTTAATTATAAAATTACCAATGGAACTATTGCTACTACTCCTACAGTTGTAAATGCAACAAAAGCAGATGGAACAGCCTTGATATATACTTCTTCAGTGGGAGTAGTACCTGATGCAACAGGTTATTATATCAATGGAAAAGGTGGTTTCCTAACTCGTTTAGATGCCAATGGTAAAGCACAATACGAATTAACGCAATCCAATAATCATGCTGTTGGGTTCACGGTATTTAGCTATTATGGCTCTAACTACGTGATGGCTAATACGTTTGTGTCTCCAACAAACTACCAAGGTGGCGCTATGGAATGGTATGATGTAGGGAACGATTGGGCTGCTGCAACCTTGAAAGAAACGATGCCAGAAGGTGGTTTGGGTACAGGTACTAACACCAATGGTACTGGTGCGGCTTTGGTTGTAACAGGTAATGGCTTTATTGATGCATGGGTGTTGAGTACAACTCAAGGTATTGCATATTATAAATATGGTTCTGAAGGTCAGACAACCAATAATCCTACATTGGATATTTCTCAAACATCTCTAGCTTTTGGTAATGTTGATAAAGGTCAAACAAAAGCGATGAGCTTTACTGTTGATGCCTTGGATATATCAGGTAATCTTACTGTAAGCTCTAACAATAGCTCATTCACCGTTAACCCAGCTAGCCTTAGTTCAAATGGTGGTACTGTTACTGTGACCTTCAGTCCAGCAGCTGTACAATCTTATAGCGGCACTATTACTGTATCAGGTGGTGGTTTGAGTAAAACGGTTAGTGTATCAGGTGCTGGTGTAGATAGTGCTCCTGTTGTGAAAACAATCACCGTTTCACAAGAAAGCTTAAGTTTAAGCTGTCCGGTAGATCAAACGAAAACAGCAAGCTTTACTGTTACAGGTGATAATCTAACAGGTGATATTAGCATATCTTCTAATGTAAGTAACTTCACTGTTGCACCAAAAACTTTAGGAAAGACAGGTGGTGTGGTAACGGTTACTTTCGATCCTTCTGAAGTGAAAACGTATAATGGAACGATTACCTTAAGCTCATCAGGTGCAACTAGCAAAACCGTTGCTGTAACAGGAACAGCTACAGCCTTAGGTGCTATTACCTTTACCGAAGGTTGGAATCAAAGTGTAGCGAAAGGTAATGCTACAGCTAATAGCTGGGATGCTACTAAGATTAGAAATATGGCTTATGGAAATAATGGTAAACTGTATTATGTTCACGACCAAGCCGAAGTTAGAGTCTTAGAGTCTCAAACAGGTAAATATGTTGGCACTATGGATAAGACAGGTATCTCTGGAGGAACATTAACCCTTTGTGATGTGGCTTATTTCGATGGAAAAGTAGTTGCTTGTAACCTGCGTGTTGGTAACGCAACTCCATTTACTATATATGTATGGGATGGAGAAAGTAGCAAACCACGTAAGATACTTGAAACAACTAATTTTGGAGGACTAACCCGTATCGGTGAGACTATTGGCTTACATGGTACATGGAGTGATGGTAAAGTATCCTTTGGTGAAACAGCAAGCGGTGTAACTCGCATTGCAAATTATAAAATCACTAATGGGGTAATTTCACCTACACCTACCACTATTGAAGTGACTGCAGACGGTAATCCATTAGTCTACACTTCAACGGTTCGTGTTATGCCCGATGCAGATGGTTACTATATTAATGGTAAAGGTGGTTATTTAACTCGCTTGAATGCTAGTGGTGTTAAGCAATACGACCTAGTTCAAACCAATAAATTAGCTAATGGTGGCATGCCATTTAATTATTACGGAAATAAATATGTAGTTGCAAGTACGTTCTTGGAAGGCAATTATGATAATGGTGCGATGCAGGTATTCAATGTTGGTAATGATTGGACAAACGCCTCTTTAGTGGGAACTTATCCTTCAGCAGGTTTAGGTGTAGGAAATAACTCAGCAGGTACTGGTCATGCTATAGCAGCTGTTTCTGATAGCTCAATCGAACTATGGGT
>CAYVWK010000052.1:0-13187 GCA_964455235.1 uncultured Paludibacter sp. | reverse complement strand
CGTATTGCATTTATGGATATATTAATTATGGAAGTTGCTCTTTCTGAGCTGTTTAACTTCCCAACTATCCCTGTAAATGTAACTTTAAATGAATATATCGAAATAGCAAAAAATTTCAGCACCGATAAAAGTGGTACCTTTATTAATGGTGTGTTGGATAAAATAGTTGGAGAACTGAAAGAGCAAAACAAGCTGATTAAAGTGGTGATGTTCAGTAAATAAAATGATTTTTTAGTATTAATATCAATTTAAATAAATAGAAATATGAACTTATTAAGTATTTTATTAGATGCCTCTGCGACCGCTCCTGGTGGTGCTGCTGGTGGAATGTCGGGTATTGTAATGATGGTGTTGATTTTTGCAATTTTCTACTTCTTTATGATTCGTCCACAATCTAAACGTCAAAAGGAAATCAAAAAACAACGTGAAGCCATGAAAACTGGCGATAAAGTAATTACCTCTGGTGGTATTTATGGTAAAATTCGTGATATCAAAGAAGATAATTCAGTAATTATTGAAATAGCTGATAATGTGCGTATTAAAGTGGATAAAGGCTCTGTTTTTATTTCTGCTCAAGATGCGCAAACAGCTGAAACAAATACAGCTAAGTAATTAGCACTAAACTTCTTACAATTTATGGCTGATAGCAGCAAAAGAAGATATTTGAAATTTCTGTTGAAGCTTAAATCATTCTTTTTGAATAAGAATGTTTTAAGCTTCACAGTTTTTTTGTTAATTGCTGCTATGTTCTGGTTTATCAATACTCTCAATAAAGAAAGGGAAATAACTCTGAATATTCCTATTGAATATGTCGATTTTCCTTCTGATTTGATTTTTAAGGAAAAACTGCCCACTGAAGTAAAAGTGAAAGCTCAAGATTTAGGGGCAAATTTATGGAAGTATGTAAACCATACTATACAGCCTATCCGTATCGGTTTTAATGAAAAGGTGTATAACTCTTTGGTTTTTACTGTATCTAACACGCAACTAAAGACTTTTATTGCAGAAAAATTACCTCCCTCTACTTCTATCGTTTTTCTTTCTCCCGATAAAATTCAATCGCATTGCGAACGTTTAAATACCAAAACTGTAAAGGTTAATCTCAAACATGATATTAGCCTGAAAGATCAGTATATGCTAAGCGATTCTATCAATTATTTTCCAAAAGAAATTGAAATTTATGGGGTAGAATCTGTCTTGAAAGATATAGCTGAAGTAAATACTAATATGTTGGTTATTAAAGAATTAAACGATTCTATTAGTAGAAAGCTTGAAATTGAAAAACTAGATGGTGTGACTTTTTCGAAGGATTTTGTTGAAGTAACTTTAATTGCTGAAATGTTTACTGAAAAATCAGTCAATCTACCCGTGCAAATCGTAAATAATCCGCAAAACGTAAAAGTTTTACTTTTTCCACCTGAAGTGAAAGTGGTTTTTAATATTGGTGTTAATCATTTTAATACCTTTGATACGCATGATGTTCAGATTGTTCTAGATTTTAATGAAATCAATCAAAACGATAAGAGTAAGAAAAAGCTGCAAGTTATCAATCATAAATCTTATATCCGAAATATTAAAATTCAACCTTCTGAAGTTGATTATCTACTCGAAGAAACTAATGGACACGCTATGCATTAATTGTGATGTCTGTCTTCTAAATTTACCTTACAATGTTACAACGTAAACAAACTTTATATTTATTATTAGTAGTTATTTTAACGAGCATTACTTTTTTTCTACCAGTTGGTGGCTTGACCACTTTGGCTGATGAAATTGTCTATAAGCTTACTTATCAGGGCTTATATGGCGTATATGATGCTCAAAAAGAACTCTATACTACAGCTTGGATGTTGACTGCTATCATGGCTATTATTCCTTTATTTACTTTGATAATCATTTTTCTATATAAAAAACGAGTCTTACAAATTCGCTTACTTTTCTTCAATATCGTGTTGATGATTGGCTTTTATGCTTTGCTATTCCTCTATTTATGGCAATATGGAAAGATATTGGAGGCTCGCTTATTTGTAGAGTTTCCTGCTGCCTTCCCTCTTGTGGGTATTATATTGAGTATCATGGCGATACGTGGTATTGCTAAGGACGAAGCATTGATTAAATCATTAAATAGATTAAGATAAAATGACATTACAACAATTAGAATACATCATCGCTTTAGATAAAACACGCCATTTTGTGCGTGCCGCTGAAATGTGTGGTGTTACGCAGCCTACTTTAAGTGCGATGGTTCAAAAGCTTGAGGATGAATTAGATTGTAAAATTTTTGATCGCTCTACACAGCCTTTAGTACCTACTAGTGCAGGTGAGAATATCTTGAAGCAAGCTCAACTTATCTTATTTCATGTGCAACAACTAAAAGAAAGTTTGTATTCAGAGAAAACTGCTCTTTCAGGTACGTTAAATATGGCTATAATTCCTACTGTTGCACCGTATCTGCTGCCCAATTTTATATCCAGCATGAAGGATAACTATACGGATATCAGTCTGAAAGTTACCGAAAAACATACGTCAGATATTATTGATGCACTGCATAGGGCTGAATTTGATATGGCTATTTTGTCAACTCCCTTAAATGACCCTAAAATCTTGGAAGTGCCACTTTATTATGAGAAGTTTGTTGCTTATGTTTCACCCAATTCTCCTGTATATCATCAAAGTGAAATTTCAAGTGTAGATATGCCTTTGGATAATTTATGGGTACTTGAAGAGGGGCATTGCCTTCGTAATCAGGTGTTTAACTTTTGTGATAAGACGGCTAATCAATCCTCAATTTATGAAGCTGGCAGCATAGATACCCTGGTGAAAATTGTAGATGTGAATGGCGGTTATACTGTAATTCCTGAACTCCATGTTGATTTACTGAGTGATGAGCAAAAGAAAAATCTGCGTAAAATTGTAGACCCAGAGCCTATTAGAGAGGTTTCTTTGGTAATACGCTTTGACTATGTGCGCGAGGGTTTGATGAATGCAGTTGCTAACTGTATCAAGAAAATTATTCCACCGCATATGCTAGATGCTCGACTTAAAAAATTTGCTATAAAACTTTGATATTAAGCGATTTCCTATATATATACAATCAGCATCCGCACGTAAAGGCTTTGACTGATTGGCAAAATTCAAATGAGAGCCAAATCGAACTTTCAGGTTTGAATGGCTCTTTGTTTTCTGTGTTGATTTCCACTCTTTTTAAGCATAATATAGCTTCTCCAACTCACTTTTTATTGATAATGGATGATGCGGATGAAGCTGCTTATACCTATCATGATATCAAGACTTTATTAAGCGACCAAGAGGTGTTTTTCTTCCCTTCTTCCTATAAAAAAGCTATCAAATTAGCTCAATTAGATGCTTCTAATGAGGTTTTGCGAACTGAAGTTTTAAATCGCTTAGCAAATAATGTAAGCCCCTGTATTGTTGTGACTTATCCTGAAGCTTTGTTTCAGAAAGTGGTGTCAACTTATAGCATGCAGACTAAATTGCTGAAGCTTCAGCGAGGTGAGCATATTAGCATTGATTTTTTAACGGAAATGCTCTTAGAATATGGGTTCCACCATGTTGATTTTGTGTATGAACCTGGTCAGTTTTCGGTGCGTGGTGGTATAGTGGATGTTTTCTCTTATGCTTACGAACTCCCATATCGCCTCGATTTCTTTGGTGATGAGATAGATACGATTCGTATTTTTGATATAGAAACGCAATTATCCAAAGAAAAAGTAGAACGTGTTGAAATTATTCCTGATTTGCTGAAAGATAAATCCATCAAACTCGTATCTTTCTTTGAATTTATAAGCAAATCTACAATTTTATCTTTTGCTGATGTGCAATTCGTAAAAGATAAGCTCAATCAGCTATATGATGAGGCTTTGGTAAAAAGCAATCAGGATGAGGATATAGTGGAAGATTTGTACGATTTGCGTATCACTGGAAATGATTTTATCGAGCAAATAGTACATTTTCGACAGATTTTTCAAAAGGAAAATAAGCAACATAATATTAAAAATAGACTGAAATTTGATACTTCTCCTCAACCGATTTTTCATAAAAACTTTGATTTAGTTTCTGAAAATCTCCAAAAAGGAATGCTGGATGGCTATCAGCTATTTATTATGAGTGATAGCGTGAAGCAAACTGATCGTATTCAATCTATTTTTGAAGATAGAGAGGACAATATAGTCTTTCAAGCAGTGAAAAATACGCTGCATCAGGGTTTTATCGATCACGATATGGCGTATTATTGCTATACCGACCATCAGATTTTTGATCGTTTCCATAAGTATCGTCTCCGCACAGATAAAACCCGACAGGGTAAGGCTGTCATGACACTTAAAGAGCTGAACCAGTTCCAAATAGGCGATTATGTGGTGCATGCCGACCATGGAATTGGCACCTTTGGAGGCTTGGTAAAGACCGATACTAACGGTAAAATGCAGGAAATGATTAAGTTGTTTTACAAGAATGAAGATATGATTCTTGTTAGCATCCATTCTTTGCATCGGATTTCTAAATATAAAGGTAAAGAGGGTGAGTCACCCAAAATTAACAAATTGGGCACGGGTGCGTGGGAGCGTTTGAAAGAACGTACGAAGTCTAAGGTAAAGGACATAGCACGTGAGTTGATTTTGTTGTATGCAAAACGTAAAAATGAGGAAGGTTTACGATTTGCACCCGATAGTTATTTGCAACATGAGTTGGAAGCTTCCTTTATTTATGAGGACACACCCGATCAAGTGACAGCTACTGCGGATGTTAAAAAAGATATGGAATCATCGATGCCGATGGATAGATTAATTTGTGGGGATGTTGGTTTTGGTAAGACAGAAGTGGCTATACGCGCGGCTTTCAAAGCAGCTACGGATGGAAAACAGGTGGCAGTGCTAGTGCCCACGACTGTGTTAGCTCTTCAACATTATCATACTTTCACAAACCGGTTAGAAGGCTTTCCAGTTAAAGTGGATTATTTAAGTCGTGCTCGTACTACTAAACAGACCCAAGAGGTATTAGAAAAACTTGCTAATGGTGATATTGATATTCTGATTGGCACCCATAAACTGATAGGTAAATCGGTGAAGTTTAAGGACTTAGGTCTGCTGATAATTGATGAGGAACAGCGTTTTGGTGTGTCTGTGAAGGAGAAGTTGAAACAGATGAAAGTGAATGTGGATACGCTAACGATGACAGCTACTCCTATTCCACGCACCCTGCAGTTTTCACTTATGGGCGCGCGTGATTTATCCATCATCAATACACCTCCTCCTAATCGTTTTCCTGTTCAAACTGAGGTGCATAGCTTTGATGAGGATTTAATTCGTGAGGCTATTCAGCTTGAAATGAACCGCAATGGGCAGGTGTTTTTTATCAATAATCGCATCCATAATATTTATCAGATGGAGGCTATGATAAAACGCTTGATTCCAGGGGTTCGTGTAGCTGTAGGGCATGGACAAATGCCTCCTGATCAATTGGAATCCATTATTATTGATTTTATTGAATATGAATATGATGTGCTGATTGCTACTACCATTATTGAATCTGGTATTGATATTCCGAATGTAAATACCATCATTATCAATTCGGCTCATCGTTTTGGTTTGAGCGATTTGCATCAATTAAGGGGAAGGGTAGGGCGTAGTAATCGCAAGGCTTACTGCTATTTACTTGCTCCAGAAGCTAGTTTGCTCACTGCGGATGCGCGCCGCCGTTTGGATGCTATCGAGACTTTTTCAGAATTGGGCAGTGGTTTCAATATCGCTATGCAGGATCTGGATATTCGTGGTGCTGGTAATATGTTGGGTGCTGAACAAAGTGGTTTTATCGCTGATTTAGGCTATGAAACTTATCAACGTATTCTGAATGAGGCAGTTCATGAGTTGAAAGACGAGGAGTTTGCCGATTTGTATGCAGAAGAAATGGTTCAAAAAGATGCTGCTTATGTGACCGAATGTCAAGTTGAAACAGACTTAGAATTGATGTTCCCTGCTTTCTATATTGAAAATGTATCAGAGCGTATTTCTCTTTATCGTGAATTAGATAATATGAAAGATGTTGCTGATTTAGAGGCATTTGAACAGCGATTAGTGGATAGATTTGGTGAAATACCAGAGGTGAGCCAAGATTTACTGCTCATCGTTCGGTTACGTCGATTAGCTATTAAATACGGTATTGAAAAATTAGTACTAAAAAATGAGCGAATGATACTGTTTTTAGTTTCAAATCCAGATTCTAAGTACTATCAATCTGATAAATTTGGCAAACTGCTGCAATTTGCTGCTCAACATCCTCGTCAATGCCAGTTGCGTGACCAAAATAACCGTCGTTCTATTGTCGTGAGCATGGTCAAATCGGTCAATCAGGCGTATCAAATCTTCTTAGAAATTGAAAAGATATTGAGCTAACTCCCTAAAAACCAAAGCTAAAACCCATAGTAAAACTCAAATTATCACCCTGCATGAATTTAGGTGTATACCTATCCAAAGCTTCTTGTGGAGTCATTCTAACTTCACCAAAAACCGCATCAGAGCTAGCTTCAAAGCCTTGTATATTAGATTTTTCTAACTTCACTACAGCATACGAATTTCTGAAAACTTCGTAAGTAGCTTGTAAACCGAAAGTATTGTTTTTCCAAATAACATCACCTAAAACAGGCTGACTAATAATTGAAATAACGGTGTAATTAGCTCCATTGAAGGTTCCTCTTCGGATATAATCATACTCATTACCATGCTTAGCATGTGTGTAATAAAGCTTTACATCCAAGCCTCGTATAGGTTTATATTGTGCAAAAGCATACAATTCCTCTGAATTATCACCTAAATAATGCCCTAAATTATAGCTGTTTGAGGTGTATGTAAGGGTAGGAATAGAGTGTTTATAATTGATGATATTCGTACGTGTATATTCAATTCCTGCTGATAAATCTTTCAAAGGGAACCCTGATGTTTGTGCGCCTACCTTCATAGAAACAGGGTTATTATCAGCTCTTTTAGGGGATAAACGAGTTAACTGAAATTCATCAATAAAAATAGAAGTATATAAGTGTAAGTACTTGATATTCCGCGAACTAATATTGAAAAATAATTGTGAGTTTTGATTTTCTGTTTTTAATCCTTTGGTTAAAACATGATCCAATGACTTATAAAAGGCAATGGGAATGAAATAAGATGCCACCACATTTCTTTCAGCATAAACAATGGAGTTACCTATGGATAATTTCAGATTATTTATGGGCGTGAAAGTGAACATATTAGCAGCCATATATTTATTGGCGGGGCGATAATATACCTTCGTATCATTTTCTAAATAATAATAGGTTGAATCAGTTACATTGGACACCAACCAGGCATGAAAATAATTCAGTTCAAACCACTTAACAGGTTTCACTTTTAAATAAATCATAGGAAAAGAAGGTGCTCTTCCAGATAAAATATTTGAGCTGTGGTAGTTATCTCCCCAGTTGATGTTATCCTTCATGAAACCAAGGCTGATAAATGGATTGCTGTAACTTATACCTCCTCTAGAATCACTAAAATCATGACCAAAAGTATATTCGTAACCTGGCTCATTATTCAGGTAAGTGGGGCCTGACAGTACGTTTGTGCCTGTATGCGAAATATCCCTCAGACTCCCCCAAAGACTGATATTCTTCCCTATTTGCGATTGTAAATCAGCACCATACCACCTTTTATCTACATGACCATTCTGATTATAAGTCAAATGCATACCCAATATAGGTGTGATACGCGCTTTGAAGTTTTCATCTTTATAATTGATGACGGGAGGGTAAAGTGAGATTAAGTTTTTTTCATTTTGAAGTAAGCGAACTTTACCAGTCGGTAGTTGATTTAATTCCAAAGCAAATTCATTTAGAAAATAAGCTAAATCCTTCTTTTGCCTCATACTTAAGTTGATATTCTCCTCATTATCAACCTTTTCTGCTACTTCTTGCAGCATTTTGGCTATCATTATTTGAGAATAAGGCTTAATCGCACTATTCAAATCTATCAGGCCTTCATTGGCTAATTCATCCAAAAAATCATATATCTTATAGTAAGAAATATGCATGGGGATATTTTGAGAAAAAATGGTTAAGCTGTTGAATATCAGTATGAATAACCATATATATTTTATTTTGAACATAGATATAAGTTTTATTATTCTAAGCACTTTTAGCCTTATGAAAAATAATATTATTGAGGATTAAAAAGAAATATTTCACATCTGTATAAAATACACCATGTTTAAAGCAATGCCTGATATATTTTAATTCTGAAGCCTGAATTTCATCTAAGGTTTCAGGCATATCCGCATAAAAAGGTGGGAGCAATCCAGGCTTAAATCTGATTCTAAGTTTCTGCAACTGAGGGGAATATAAGCTATAATAGTGTGGACTAAGCGGTCTAACACCCACTACTTTCATATTACCTTTTACTATATTAATCAGCATAGGCAATTCATCTATCCAATAGCGTCTCATAAATTTCCCAACCGTACTTATGCGAAAATCATTTTGAAATTTCCCTCCTTTTTGCAAGTTGGCAGTTTCATACACATAGGCCTGGATGTATTCAGCATACGGGTACATCGTGCGAAATTTATAGACATTGATTAGCTCGCCTCTTTGCCCTAAACGCCTGATTTTCAATAAGGCACCGTAATGTTTACTTTCGTGTATCTCTTCCAAATCGACTATCTTTCTAGCAACAATATAAGAGATGTCATTGATTTTTATTGTTTTTTCGATTTCAAATCCACAATAGGAAAGTCGCCCCATCACTTCGGTCTTGGATAAAATCCTATTTTTACCACCCGTGATTCCATAATATATTTTCTTAGTAAAAGGGAGCTTGGGGATAACCCTTTTGATGACATAATCAAAAGAATAAAATAAATAATTAATACCTAAAGGGAATTTGGAGAATATTTTTGCTTTTCTGGTGCTGCGTGCTTCAAAACAGCAAATTATCTTACTATCCATCACCATTTTATGGTTAGAAATAGAAAGTAGCTTGTTAATACCTCGAATATTATTCAATTGATTTAAAATAGCAACTCCCTGATAAGTCATATCAGGCTTCGATTTCATCTCAAAATAACTTGCTGAAAATGAAATTAAAACTTGTTGTAAACGAATATCTAATTCATTGGATATTAATTCAAAAGCTGCTTTTCCTGAAAATTCTTTAATAGAACTGCTTAGCAAACTAATACTTTTTGCATCTAAAGTTTTATCTGATAGGAGTACCGACTTTCGTTTCTGAGGTTTAATGGTTGGTAAGTCTTTATATTCTACTGCTTTTTTAACACTACGCTGGATGAAGTAATAGATGCTCAAAAAAACTGATGCCATCAGTGCGTAACCCACTATAGGCCAAAGATGGTAGTGTGTATTGCGTAATAATAAAAACATGATAAGCAGCACTGCCATAACGGTGTAGCTTAATCTTAAGATGCTGACTCTAAAGCTGCTTCCTTTTTTTCCCTCATATCTTTTAAAAAAGTATGAAAAGAAAATCCAAGATATAAAAAAGATGATACTAACATCAAAATACTTAATAAATTTAGCAAAGAAACCGACTAATACGATGAAAGTCGATACCAACAACAGTAGAATATCTATGGCAAATTCTGTTGCTGAAGGGGTATAAAATAGTTGTTTTCGTTTGTTTTTGCTCATCAATTAAGTAAAAGAAAGGGTGTTTAATCTCCCTTAATAGGTAACAAAAATGCAAAAATAATAAAAATGCTTGTGTTTCATTCAAATAAAACGATAACACAAGCACTTTTATGTAAAAGTAGGTACTTTATCTGGTAAGTTCAATCGAAATAATGGTGTCTGCACCATCTGTTGCTTCCCATTTTTGATGCTTCTTTTTGTTTTTAATGATAATCCATGTTTTAGCAAAATTAGATTCTTCGCTACTGATAGTAACATATTTATCATCCGTCCATGTCCATGTAAACGGACTATGATCTTCTTGAGTAACTCCTAATACTAAGTATTCCAAGTTTTTTTCGCCTTTACCTTTCTTTTGGAACTCGATTGTGCCTATATTTTGTAAAGATGATGCAGCTTGATTTGGAGTTTTTGTTTCAAAACGAGCAACATTCCAAACACCTACTAAACGATGTGTACAAGATGTACCAAAAAATATTATAGCAATAATAAGCGTAATTTTTAGAAAATTTACTTTCATTTTAAATCATTTAAATTGTTGATTAATATTCTATTTTAAAAGAAATGCAAAAATAACAAATTTGTCTAACAAACCACCACTCTTTAGTGGAAATATATAATTTATAATGATTACAAACATATTTTCGTTTCAATTGTTCTACCTGATAAATTGTAAATATTCAGTATTAAAAAAAATGTTGTATATTTGACGGTTTTTTAAACTCAAAGAAAGAAAGTGAGAAATCGATATAACATAATGATTCTGATGATGTTGACGCTGTTTGTGTCGGCTTTTGGAGCACCTAAAGAGAAAGATGCCCTGGTGAAAGAAATTATAGTACACAAAGCAAATGATGTGTTCCGTTATACCTATTACTACGATAGTAATAATAAAATCACTATTGAAAATAGGTATAAAGTGATAGATAGTTATCCTAATCCATTTTCTCGGACAGAATGGGTGTATTCTAATGGTTTGTGTATTAGTCAATTAGACTATATTATTACTAATGGGAATTGGAGCCTGTCGCATAAAATTCAATTTAATTTTCTTTCTGAGCGTAAGGTAAGTGAGCAGTATTATATAGTTGAAAACGAATTAGAATCACTCTACAAAACCATTACTTTTGACTATATAAATGATAGATTTAGCCAAATTAAAACCTATCATGGAGAAGATTTACCTACTTATTTGTATAAAGATATCCTTTATGACTATAATGATGACAATCAGCTTGTTAGTCAAACTTTTAGTTTTAATACCAATGAGGGTGATATCATTCAATCTTATAGTTATATCTATAATCAAGAATATTTGCTTGATTCGCTTATAGTAGTTGAGACTAAAGATAATATAACCGAAAATCAGACTCTTACACGTTATTTTTATCACCCAGAAACACAAACTCCTACCAAGCAAATTCAAAAAAAGTGGGATAAGCAGACCTCCACTTGGATAAACGAAACAAAATTAGAATATGCATATGATGATGCAAATCGCTTAGTTGGTGAGTATTACTTTCATTTTACCACACTGTTTTGGGCTCCTAATACCAAATATGAGTATGCATATGATTCAAATGGATTGTTGCTTGAGCAAACGGTATATCAACCTATCTATGAGAAGTGGAGAAAAATATATACGATTTCATATCAAGATATTGAAAAAAACAAGCCCAGCATCATGGAGTCTCGATATAATTTCTGGGGTGGTGAGACAGATGCTTTTGTCAATAACACTATCCCTTTCTACTTCAATGATGAGATGACTATTTTACAGGCTGATAGATTAGAGCTACTTTATATTTTACAAACAAATGATTTTACAACCCGATATGAAGGAGAAACAGGCTGGATTAATATCTATCCGAATCCTTCTAATGGAGTGTTTTATATTAGCACTGATAAATATAGAATCGATAGCTGGTCAGTACATAACCTAAGTGGGCAAATCGTAAAATCTAAGCAAAATAACTATCACACAGGCCTTGTAGATTTAACTCAATTATCAGATGGTATTTATATGTTTAATGCCAAAACTCTTGAAGGTCTGAATCTTAAGCAGAAAATTATAATTCAAAGAAGTAGATAAAATCAAGCAAATCGTCAATTTTATCTTTTGCACGATTTTGTGCGGTTTATTGATGGTATCTATCCTCGCATAAAGTATTCAAAACATGAGAAAAATTATTTTATTTATCACTATGACAATGATTGCGACTGCCTCTATGGGCAATCCTTTGCTAACAAAGTACAAAACAGTTCATGGAACCATTCCATTTGAACAAATTAAAAATGAACATTATCTACCTGCTTTTAAAGAAGCGATGAAAATTCACTTAAAAGAAGTAGATAAAATTGTAAACAACAAACAAAAACCTACTTTTCAAAATACGATAGTAGCCTTAGAACAGTCGGGAAGCCTACTTACACAAGTTGCTTCTCCTTTTTATAATATGCTTAGTGCGGAAACTAACGAAGCCTTACAAGCAATCGCAGAGCAAGTTTCTCCTTTGATGTCAGAACATAGCAATGCTATCAACCTAAATGAAAAACTGTTTGAGCGCGTGAAAGCTGTTTATGATGCTCGCGATGGACTTAAATTAAATGTTGAAGAAAAACAGTTATTGCAAAACACCTATGATGGTTTTGCTAATAATGGAGCTAATCTTTCAGCAGCTGATAAGGAAATATATCGCAAATTATCCATGGATTTGAGTATGTTGACACTTCAATTTGGTCAAAATGTTTTGAAAGAAACTAACAAGTGGTCGCTACTCATTCAAGATGAGAAATTATTAGTTGGTTTGCCTCAGGATGTGCTTGATATGTTGGCCATCAACGCAAAAAGTGTGGGAAAAGAAGGTTGGTTATTGAATCTTAAAGCTACAAGCTATCTTCCTGTGATGAAATATGCAGAAAATCGTGATATTCGTCGAGAACTCTATACTGCTTATAGCTCACGGGCTATGAATGGTGGCGAGAATGATAATAGAGAAGTTATCAAGCAAATCGTAAATACACGTTTGCAATTGGCTAAACTTTTAGGTTATAATTCTCATGCGGATAGAATATTGGTAAATCGTATGGCCGAAAACAAAGCCAATGTTTACAAACTTTTAGATGATTTATTAACTGCTTATCAATCACTTGCAACTAAAGATGTGGAAGCTGTTCAGACCTATGCTGATAGTCAAGGTGCTTATTTTAAAATCCAACCTTGGGATTGGGCATTTTATGCAGACCAATTGAAAGCTGATAAATACTCCTTAAATGATGAGGTACTGAAGCCTTATTTTGAATTAGAAAATGTTAAAAAGGGAGTGTTTGGTTTGGCAACTAAGTTATTTGGTGTGACTTTCCACAAGAATGATAAAATACAAAAATACCATCCAGAAGTTGATGTTTATGAAGTAAAAGACAGAAACGGCAAATATCTTTCTGTGCTTTATACTGATTTTCATCCACGCGATGGTAAACGTCCAGGTGCTTGGATGAA
>CAYVWK010000051.1:10985-13214 GCA_964455235.1 uncultured Paludibacter sp. | reverse complement strand
GCTTGAGGTGCAAAATCGCTGTATTCATCATCGCTTGAACATAGCACGATGATGTCTGCATCAACTTTACGAGCTGCTTCTACTCCTGCTTCAACAGTTGTAAAACCAAGATTATCAATGATTTCATAACCTGCACACGCAAAGAAGTTGGATGAGAATTGTGCTCGGGCTAAGCGCATCGCTAAGTTACCTATGGTAAGCATAAACACTTTCGGACGTTTAGCAGCAGCTTCTGTAGCAAAGCGTAATGCTTCAAACTCTTCAGCAGCACGCACAAAATGCAAGCTATTTTCCACTTCTTCATGACATTTTTCAGGTGCTTGTTTGCCTGAAATCTCTGTGAAGTTAGGGAATTGATTGGTACCTAAAAGTACTTCTTTACGAGATGAAACATCTTTCAAACGCTTATCAGCAGTAGCTTTTAGTGCAGCTTGTATATTACCATTTTGCACTTCGGCAAGGAAACCACCTTTTTCTTCTATCTCCAAGAAAAGCTTCCAAGCTTCCTCAGCAATTGAATTAGTAAGCGTTTCAATATAATAAGAACCAGCAGCTGGGTCAGCAACTTTATCAAAATGAGATTCCTCTTTCAATAATAATTGTTGATTGCGTGCTATACGTTCTGAAAATTCATTCGGTTTTTGATATACGGCATCGAAAGGTAAAACAGTCAGCGAGTTAACCCCACCTAAGGTAGCACTCATAGCTTCCGTTTGGGTACGCAACATATTCACATTCGAGTCGAATATCGTTTTGTTGAAAGCAGTGGTTTCAGCATGTAAGCGCATTTTCATGGCGCAATAACAAATACCGTTTACTGATTCGGGGCAATCATTAGCACGACGACAAATAGGATCGTATGCTTTTACGATCAAAGCCCACAACCATTTAGCAGCGCGGAATTTCGCAATCTCCATAAAGTAATTGCTTCCTACTCCAAAGTTAAATTTGATTTTCTTCGCAGCAAGTTGTACATCAACACTATTTGCTATCATAGCCGATAGATATTGATTTCCCCAAGCTAAAGCATAGCCTAATTCCTGTGCCACATAAGCACCTGAATTGCTCAGACTGATAGCATTTACGCCTATTACACGGAAGAATGGCAATTTAGCAGCAGCTGTAGCAGCCTCGGTAAGTTTTTCAGCTACATGTTCTGCAGTATAAGATTTACCTTTTCTAAAGATATTGTTGATTAAATCAAAATTGATAGAACCTTGCACTTCATGAGGCATTACGCCTATTTCTGCAAAATAAGCAGCTAAAATATCCGTTAATTCCACCACTTTCACGCAGCAAGTTTTGAAGTTCAGCTCGATGCTTTTCACATCCACACCCTCCAACAGTTCAGCAATATATTCTTTGCTTACTTGATTGCGTTTTACGTGCAAACCTACGGCATTTACGCCTTTTTTACTTAGTTCAAGGATTTTTTGGTTGACTTCCTTCGCCTCTCCAGAAGCAAAATCTTGGCGCACCAACCAATCATTATTAGGCTTAGTCCCACGCACATAAGGGAATTTTCCTGGTAGTGAGTCGATTGCACTCAAAGCCTCTACATCGTCGGCACGGTAGAAAGGCTTCAACTCAAAGCCCTCATTGGTTTTCCATACCAACCTTTTGTTGAAATCAGCACCTTTTAAATCCTGCGTTACAACATCCATCCACGCTTCAGTTGTAACCTGCGGAAAATCAGCTGATAAGTTTAATTTTTTTTCTGACATATCTTTAAATTATACTTGTTTTAAAACGACTGCAAAAATACTAAATATTTATGAGCTATCCATACAAAAATTGCAGTGTTTTTATGACATATTGTCGGAATTTCGCAGGTTGATAGTCGAAATTGCGACAAATATGCAGGATTTGGGAGGTGGAAAACGTTTTGTTGAGATGTTGAGTCGTTGAGTCGTTGAGAGTCTAAACAACTAAACAACTAAACAACTCAACGACTCAACAACAAAAACAACTAAACAACAAAAACATGAACACTTCAAATAACAATCAACAGTCCCTCCCAAAATACGCCATCAACTTAAACGATAGGGCGAAGGCAGGGAAATTAGACCCCGTAATTGGTCGCGATGACGAAGTTCGTCGTATATTACAGATTTTAAGTCGTAGAACGAAAAACAACCCTATTCTGATTGGTGATCCTGGTACAGGTAAAACCGCTATAGCAGAGGGCTTGGCGCAACGTATCGTGCGTGGTGACGTACCCGAAAATCT
>CAYVWK010000051.1:0-10885 GCA_964455235.1 uncultured Paludibacter sp. | reverse complement strand
CTATAGCAGAGGGCTTGGCGCAACGTATCGTGCGTGGTGACGTACCCGAAAATCTAAAAAGCAAGCAAATTTACTCTTTGGATATGGGTGCACTGATTGCCGGTGCGATGTACAAAGGTGAGTTTGAAGAGCGTCTAAAATCCGTTATCAATGAGGTGATTGAGTCGGATGGCGAGATTATCCTTTTCATAGATGAGATTCACACTTTAGTGGGTGCAGGCAAAAGCGATGGTGCAATGGATGCTGCTAATATCCTAAAACCAGCTTTGGCACGTGGTGAACTACGTGCTATTGGTGCAACTACTTTGGATGAATATCAGAAGTATTTCGAGAAAGATAAAGCTTTGGAGCGTAGGTTCCAGATTGTGATGGTGAATGAGCCTGATGTTCAGAGCACTATCTCGATTTTGCGTGGACTGAAAGAGCGATATGAGAACCACCATAAAGTGCGTATTAAAGACGATGCTATTATTTCAGCGGTGGAGCTTTCTAATCGGTATATTACTGATCGGTTTTTACCAGATAAAGCCATCGACTTGATGGATGAAGCAGCTGCTAAACTACGTTTGGAAGTTGATTCCGTACCTGAAGAGTTAGACGTTATCGAGCGTAATATCAAGCAATTAGAGATTGAAAGAGAAGCTATCAAACGGGAGAATGATAAGAAAAAACTTGAGTTGCTGAATGATGAGATTGCTCGTCTCCAAGCCGAAGCTAAGGTGATACGTGATAAATGGTCGTCTGAAAAGGCTTTGATAGACAATATCCAGCAAGCTAAAATTGATATCGAACGCTTGAAATTTGAAGCCGATAAGTTTGAGCGTGAAGGTAATTACGGCAAAGTTGCTGAAATCCGATATGGTAAATTGAAGGAATTAGAGAACAATATTGCCCTATACCAAAGCGAATTAGCCAACCTTCAAGGTAAGGAAGCTCTTATTAAAGAGGAAGTTGATGCGGATGATATTGCGGATGTGGTGAGTCGTTGGACAGGCATACCTGTAAACAAAATGCTGCAAAGTGAGCGTGATAAACTCCTTCATTTAGAGGATGAATTGCACTTGCGGGTGATTGGTCAGGAAGAAGCTATTACGGCTGTTTCGGATGCGGTGCGCCGTAGCCGTGCGGGTTTACAAGACCCTAAACGCCCCATCGGTTCGTTTATCTTTTTGGGGACTACAGGTGTGGGAAAAACTGAGCTTGCCAAGGCTTTAGCGGAATATCTGTTCGATGATGAGCAGATGATGACACGTATTGATATGAGCGAATATCAGGAGAAATTTTCTGTGACTCGTCTAATTGGTTCTCCTCCTGGATATGTAGGCTATGATGAGGGCGGTCAGCTCACTGAAGCTATTCGGCGTAAACCCTATTCAGTAGTACTTTTTGATGAAATTGAAAAGGCACATCCTGATGTGTTTAACGTATTGCTTCAGGTCTTAGATGATGGTCGCTTGACCGATAATAAAGGTCGCGTGGTAAACTTCAAAAACACCATTATCATCATGACTTCCAACATAGGCTCTAACCTGATACGAGAGAATTTTGAGAAGATAACTCCAAGCAATCATGATGAGGTGGTTGAGACTACGAAGAACCAAGTATTTGATATGTTGAAACAAAGCATTCGCCCTGAGTTTCTCAACCGTATAGACGAACTGATTATGTTTGCTCCTTTGGATAGAAAACAGATCAAGGAGATAGTCAGAATGCAGCTAAAACAATTGCAGAATATCCTATCAACCAACAATATTGAGCTTGATGTTGAAGAAGATGCCGTAGAGTTTTTAGCAGATGCTGGCTTCGACCCACAATTCGGTGCTCGTCCAGTGAAACGTGCTATCCAAAAATACCTGCTCAATGATTTATCAAAAGCAATCCTATCAGGTAAACTACAACCCAACGAAATAATTAAAGTGGATGTGGAGGGGGATGCACTAAGGTTTGGTAACTAATGTGCCAATATGCTAATATGCCAATGTGAATAATTTAGGAGTTGAGGAATTTAGGAATTGAGAAATGGGGTAAATTTCTACATTGCTTAATTTCTTCATTCCTTAATTTTGTTGGCTTTTTCTATTCAAAAAAATAATTGTACTTTTGCAAGCCGTTATTAATGTGCCGATGAGACTAATGAGACTAATGAGATTCCGATAAATCGGGAGTGAATAACATGAATAATGTGCATGATAATTTTTTCATTCCTAAATTTCTAAATTATTCACATCGGCAAATTGGCACATTGGCATATCAATTCAATAGTTAAACAATTCCACATGAAATCTCTCCTTCCCCACATCACCGCTGCCATCATCTTCATCATACTGTCTTTCTACTTTATGAGTCCAGTCTTGGAGGGGAAAGAACTGTTGGGTGGTGATACCGTCGGTTGGATGTGTATGACGAAGGAGACTAGCGATTATAATGCTGCTAATGAGGATGTTACTTTGTGGACTAACTCCATGTTTGGGGGAATGCCGAACTACATGATTACCTTGGAGCAGCCAAATAATGTACTGCAATATGTTGAAAAGGTTTTGCGCTTATTTCCGCAGACTGTCTTTTTCTTGCTGCTGTACTTCCTCTGTTTTTATATACTGCTCCTGCATTTTCGTGTAAATCCGTGGCTGGCGATAGTCGGCTCCATCGCTTTTACTTTCGCTTCCTATAATCTGATTATCATCGCTGCTGGGCATAATACCAAGGCGGTCACCATTGCCTATATGGCACCGCTGATTGGCAGTATCTATCTGACATTCAAAGACAAAAAGATTCTGGGTAGCCTCATGACGGCTTTCTTCTTAGGATTAGCAATTCGAGCAAACCATATCCAAATTCTATATTATACGCTGATTATCTTGTTGATTTTCGGTATAGTGGAATTTATTTTCAGTATAAAAGAAAAGCAACTGAAAAATTTTGGTATTTCTACAGCTTTGGCTGTTGTTGCTGCTGTGGTGGCTTTGGGTTTAAATGCAACCTCTCTATTGACTTCCCAAGAATATTCTAAATATACCATGCGTGGCGAATCTAACGGTCTGACCATAGATACGGATAGTTCGCAGGAAGGTCTGAACAAGGATTATATCACGCAATGGAGCTATGGTATAGACGAAACCATGACCCTGCTGATTCCGAATTTCAAAGGGGGAGCGAGTGGTGGAAAGTTAGCTGTAGATAGCCATACAGGTAAACAAATCGCAGAATATTACGGCAGCAAAAATGCCAAAAAATTCATGGAGGGATCGCGCTTCAACCTTTATTGGGGCACACAACCTTTCACTTCGGGACCCGTATATATAGGTGCGGTTGTCATGCTGCTTTTCGTTTTAGGTTTATTCATCTTGGAGAAACGTCTGCTCTGGTGGCTCGTGCCCATGATTATCCTCACTACCCTACTTTCTTGGGGTAAAAACTTCATGTGGCTCACCGATATTTTTATTGATTATGTACCTCTGTATAATAAGTTCAGAACGGTATCTATGACTTTGGTAGCTGCTGGTTTCGGTATAACATTAATCGCAATTTTGGCTCTCAAAGAAATCTTCTCTAAAAATATTGATACCCAAAAATTAACTCGTTCTTTGCTGATTAGCACCGCTATTACAGGTGGTATTGCTTTGATTTTCGCAGTGATTCCTTCTTTGGCTGGCAATTTTTCTTCTCCTGCCGATCAGCAATATGCACAGCAATATACCCAAGCTTATGGTGCTGATTTTTCTTTCTTAATTGATACGCTTGCTTTGGATAGAAAAGCCTTGTTACAGGCTGATGCCATTCGCTCATTCGTTTTTATTTTATTGGCTGCTGGTGCGATATTGGCTTATCTAAAAACTCCTAAAATGAAGGAGTGGATGTTCGTTACTGCTATGGGCGTGCTTATTTTGGTTGATTTGATGCCAGTCGCACAGCGTTATCTTAACGAGGAAAATTTCAGTCGCAAGCGCAATCTCAATAACCTCATTCAACCTACTACTGCCGACCAATTTATCATGCAGGATAAGGGTGAATTTAGGGTGCTCAACCTCACCGTGAACATCTTCAATGATGCCTCACCCTCTTATTTTCACAAGAATATTGGTGGCTACCACGCTGCTAAATTGCGCCGCTATCAAGAGTTAATTAATATCCATTTGGGAGATGAAATTCAGGCTTTATACGGCATTCAAAGTTACGAAGATTTTGATGAGGTGATGCGCACTTCTTCAATATTAAATATGTTAAATTTGAAATATCTCATTGTATCAGGCGACGCACAACCACTTATCAACCCATATCGTTGTGGCAATGCCTGGTTTGTTCATCAGCTCCTTACGGCTGATAACAGCGATGACGAAATGCGGCTATTGGGCGAGATCGATACCCACACGGAGTTAGTGTACGACCAACGCTTTGTCGATTATGACCTAACTGTGGGTACATCAACTGGCGAAGAATACATCACTCTCAAATCTTATCAACCCAATCATTTAATATATGAGTTCAGCTCCCCTACTGCTCAGGTGGCTGTCTTCTCTGAAATCTATTATGATAAAGGTTGGAATGCTTATATAAATGGAGAAAAAGTGCCTTATTTCAGGGCAAATTACTTATTACGAGCTATGCAATTACAAGCTGGAGAGTATGAAATTGAATTCAAATTTGATCCTACATCCTATAAAACAGGAAACAGCATCGCATTAATAAGTTCTATTATATTAGTAGTAAGTTTTCTACTATATGCAGTCTATTATTTCAGAAAAAGAAAAGAAAATCAAGCAAAGATTGAAAAAGCATGATTATGAAAAAAGAAAAAAACAAAGGGAAATATAAAATTGGCAATGCGACCATCACCTCGACCATTAGCATGTCATTGGTACTATTCCTGATTGGCTTGGTCGCCCTATTGCTATTTGCAGCCCGTGATTTAAGCACATTCATCAAAGAAAACATCAGTCTGACCGTTCTTTTAGAAGAAAGTATTACACCCGAGCAGACCGATAGAATTGAGCGTTATCTCGGCAACTCAAAATTCACCAAAGAACATGTATTTATCAGCAAAGAAGATGCGTTGAAAGAGCATATTCAGACTATGGGCGATGACCCAGAAAAATACTTAGGTTTCAATCCCCTATCAGCATCATTTGAAGTGAATTTGAAAGCCGACTATGCAAATAAAGACAGCGTGGAAGTTTTCGAGCAAAAGCTAAAAGCCTTTGCTGGAATCAACCGCATCGCTTATCAGCAAGACATCATCACCATGGTAAATGAGAACATCACCCGTATCAGCCTGATTCTGTTGGTAGTAGCCACCATACTCTTACTCATCTCCATCACGCTGATGAACAACACCATACGCCTGTCGATTTACGCCAATCGCTTCCTCATCAACACGATGAAGTTAGTCGGTGCGACACCCTGGTTTATTCGCAAACCCTACGTTAAACGCGGACTCCTCAACGGATTAGTAGCAGCCCTCATTTCTTTAGGAATGCTGTCGCTGCTTTTAATATACATTAAAAATAAAATTGATATGAATCTCTTCACCCTGCAAGGCACTACCCTTTTCAATGTGGCAGCCATAGTGATAGCTTTAGGCATGATACTTACCGCCTTAGCCTCCTACACCGCCGTCGGAAAGTATTTAAGAATGCAGACGAATGAGATGTATTTCGTTTAATGTGCCGATGAGACTAATGTGCCAATGTGCCAATATGCTAATGTGACTAATTATTAATGAGGTAAACGAAAACAGCGTAAACCGCTCCCTGAGCGCAGTCGAAGGGAACCACAAAAACACACAGAAATACACAAACAGATTGTAAAAACAGATAAAATTATACAATAAAAAAAGACATGAATTTTGGACTTCGTCCCTCAACAACTCAACGACTTAACAACTCAACAAACATTCAACATTCAACAAAAACATGAACACCTCCCTCCACAAAACCAACCTCCTCCTCATTGCTGTAGGAGTGATTATCATTGTTATCGGCTTTTTGCTGATGTATGGTTCTAGCACAGAACTAGAGTTTAATCCTGATATTTTTAGTAATAGAAGATTGATAGTCGGACCGATGATTTCGTTTTTCGGTTTCTTGTTTATCATTTTCGCTATTTTTTATAAGCCAAAGAAAAACTCCGAAAAGGATATTACTATCATTAAAGATTAACCCGTAAAATCAAATTTTAAATGAGTATTTTAGAAGCTATCATCATTGCTATTGTAGAAGGTTTAACAGAGTTTCTGCCTGTATCTTCTACTGGTCACATGATTATCACCCAAGAATTGTTGGGGATGGATATCGATGGATTTGTGAAGATTTTTACGGTGAATATTCAGTTTGGAGCTATCCTGTCTGTAGTCGTTTTGTATTGGAAACGCTTCTTTCAGAGCTGGGATTTCTATTGGAAACTCCTAATAGCTTTTATACCAGCAGCAGTGTTTGGTTTTTTAGCGGGCGACTTCATCGATTCGCTTTTAGATAAAGTATGGGTAGTCGCAGTCATGCTCATTTTAGGAGGTATCTTTATGCTTTTTGCTGATAAACTGTTCAGCAAAGTAGACGAAGACCAAAGCATGGATTGGAAACGCGCTTTGAAGATAGGTTTCTTCCAATGTATCGCCATGATACCAGGTGTTTCCCGCTCTATGGCAACCATAGTCGGCGGTATGAGTACGAAGTTAAGTCGCAAAAACGCAGCAGAATTTTCTTTCTTTTTAGCCGTACCCACTATGGCAGCTGCAGCAGGCTATACCCTACTCAAACTCTTCGTCAAAGAACCTAATGGCGCACAAATGCTCATGAGCAACCTCAACATCCTCCTCGTTGGCAACCTTATCGCCTTCATAGTTGCCATGGCAGCCATCAAATTTTTCATTGGCTTCCTCACCAAATACGGCTTCAAAGCCTTTGGTTACTACAGAATCGTTGTGGGAGCAGCGATTTTGGCGGTAATGCTGTTGAATTGATGTACCGATGACAACCACTTGATGATGATTTAACCGCAAAACCACACGAAAGAGCACGAAATGGATTGTGTATTTCTGCGGTTTAACTTATCACTCTTTCACAAACTTCTCAACCTGCACTCCATTATCAGTAAAAATTCGGATGAAATAGCTGCCGCTTGCTAGTTCTTGTACATTGATAAGGGTGTTGGAGGTGTTGTTTGTAAGCATAAGCTGACCAGTAACTGCATAGACTTCTACCCTATCTATTGTACCTTCATAAGTGATTTGAATGTCTGTTTTTACTGGGTTGGGATATATAGTTAGATTTTGTTTAGTTGTATAATTTACAGCATCCGTACCTGAAAAGCCAAAACTGAAACTTGCACTGACTGGGCGGTGGTTGTTAGAGGTAGTACCGTCAAAATTTGGTATTGCATTCGCAGCCTCTATCTCCATTACAGCACTACCTTGCACATAGTTATCAAATAATTCGTTGCTAATGATAATATTATCAATAGTCGGGTTGTTGTAATTGTATTGTTGGATATTGCCTGTCAAACCTTGATAATTAGCAAAATCAGATATAAAATTATAGTAAGGCGATTCGGATTGAGAAGCAGTCATACTTCCGTTGAGATAGTCATTGAAATCACCAAGAAACACAAGATTTTTAGTATTGTAGGCACTGCCATCAAGTATTCCTTTCAATAAATATGAACCACCTTTCCGTCTCGTATAGCTTATTTCATCGCTCATTGCTTTGGCATGCACGTTAACAAAAATAACATTCTTAATACCATCTGTTGTCGATAAATTTACCTCGTATTTGATGGGATAACGACCACCCGACCAGCACCAAGAATACGAATCTCCTTCAGGTGTTTTTGATGAAGTTGTTATCGCACTTGCACTTACAAACTGCACTCTGGATTTTTTATAAACAATCGCTGTATATTGACCACAATTTGAATAGGGTGTTGAACCTGTAGGAACAATACTTCCACCCCAATCATTTACACCAAGCCTCTTTACGAGTGTATCAACAGTCGCATAATAGCTACTGGTTCCTACTTCTTGCAAAGCAACCACATCTGAATTCATGCTGGTAATGAGCGTTGCTAAGTTGTTCATTTGCAGTTCTTCATCAGAAGGACCATTGGAAGTACAGCTCAGCCATTCAGCATTAAAAGTAGTAAATTTGAAAGCACTTGGATCGGGAGGAAGAGGAATTTCATCCCCTTCAACTAACATATTTTTAATTTCCCAAGTAGCACTTTCGTAATCAGAACTTAGGTATTTAAAAGCAATACGGCTATTTTTCGACTGTGTATTTGCGGGAATAGTCAATACGCCTGATGAAACATACCACCAAGCCGTCATGGAGTGATTAACCCCTTCAAGCTCAACCCAAGTTGTAGTTGTTGGATCTCCAGTATAATTAGCAGTTGCAAAAACCTTATACCAACCCTCTGCTATACCTACATTGATTACAGCCGCACTTCCCCTTGTATGGTCAAATGTAAGTGTCACATTCTCTACTGTAGTCAAATCCATAGCAGGCGAGATAAACCAATCCTCATTTTCATAACTATTGGGATTTGTATATCCGCTCATCATGGCACCATACTGTGAACTAAAATTCCATATATGATTATCACCTATCACACTTACAGCAGTAAACCTATCAAAACTCTCCTGAGTTAACAATGTCTCATCAAGAATAACTTTTGTTTGCGCATGTGTAGCACCCAAAACAAGCACCAGCATACACGCTATCACCGTAATTTTCAAAATATTCCTTTTCATACTGTCTTACAATTTAATGACACCTATACTTATTAGTACATGGAGATAGGTCTCCCCATTTGTGTTCTGCAGACTTTAAATTGATGTTGTATTCCGCAGCAAAATTGAACAACGACAAAAATAGGTAAAATAAATAGATGGGGCAACATTCTCAGCAATGCAACATTTTCTCAAAAATATTCATTACCTTTGCGCCCTGATTTTAGAAAAAGATAATTATCAACTAAAATCATATTAAAATAACCAACGCGTTACGGGTTAAATCCGTTTTTATACTGCATCAGACATTGCAGCTTGCTTATCAGAGGGTACACGTTTCAATTTCATATGAAATATCATCGGATACGGCTCAAGACGTGTACAAAACAATTTTATGACATTTAAAGAACTGAATCTGAGGGATGAAATTCTCTCAGCTATTGAGGAGCTTGGCTACGAGTTCCCTATGCCTGTGCAAGAACAGGTGATCCCCTTTATGCTTGAGCAATCGAAGGATTTAGTAGCATTAGCGCAAACTGGTACAGGTAAAACTGCTGCTTTTGGTTTACCCATTCTTCAAGCGGTTGATACTTCGCTAAAGCAAGTACAAGCCTTGATTTTATCGCCCACACGCGAACTATGTATTCAAATTGCAAATGATTTGAAAAACTACTCCAAACACCTATCAACACACATCGTTCCTGTGTATGGTGGTGAGGAAATTCGTGTTCAACTTCGTCAGTTGGAAAGAACTCCGCAAATCATTGTTGCAACACCAGGTCGATTAATCGATCTCATCGAAAGAAAGAAAATCAAACTCGACAATATTCAATATTTAGTGTTAGATGAGGCTGATGAAATGCTGAATATGGGTTTTCAAGAAGATATTGAAAAGATTCTAGAAGAAACTCCTGCAACACGTCGTACTACCCTATTTTCAGCGACTATGCCTCAAGAAATTGCACGTATTGCTAAGCGATACATGGCTGATTATCAAGAAATTATTATAGGTGATAGAAATGCAGGTTCAGAAAATGTATCGCATGTGTATTATATGGCACAGGCAAAACATCGTTATTTAGTTTTGAAACGCATAGTCGATTTAAACCCTGATATTTATGGTATTGTATTTTGCCGTACCCGTCAGGAAACCAAGGATGTAGCTGATAGTTTGATGAAGGATGGTTATAATGCAGATGCTTTGCATGGTGATTTATCACAAGCTCAACGCGACAATGTGATGAATAAATTTAGGATTCGCAACATTCAGTTATTAGTAGCTACAGATGTGGCAGCCAGAGGATTAGATGTGAGTGATTTAAGCCATATCATCAATTATAATTTACCAGAAGATGTTGAGATTTATACCCACAGAAGTGGTCGTACAGGTAGAGCAGGTAAAACAGGTGTTTCAGTTTCTATTATTCATACCAGAGAGAAAAACAAAATTCGCAATCTAGAGCGTAGTCTGAAAAAAGATTTCGAGCAGCAATTAATACCTAATGGTTTGGAAGTCTGCAAGAAACAGCTATTCCACATGATTAATAAAATGCAGCATGTAGAGGTAAACGAAGAGCAAATAGAGCCCTACATGGAGCAAGTAATGTCACAATTAGAATACCTAGATAAAAGTGAATTATTGAAGCGCTTTGTATCTTTGGAGTTCAATCGCTTTTTGAATTATTATAAGGATTCAGAAGATTTGAACTACTACGAACGCGAGCGAAGCAATGATGACCGACGAGCAAGGCGTGGTGAAAGACGAGACGAACGTGGTGCTGGTTCATCAGAGCCAAGACGCAGAGGACGTAGAGGAGAAACATTGCGTATGCGTGTGAATATTGGGCAGCGCGATGGTATCATTCCACCTCGTTTATTAGGTATTATCAATGATGTGGTTGGAGATAAAACCATCAGCATAGGTGATATAGAAATCACCAATAAAGCTACTTATTTTGATGTGTTTTCCGATCAAGTGGATAAGATAATTAATGCTTTTGCCGACCAGCAAGCCATTGAATTGTCGATAGCGCGAGACAGCAAGACATCTTCAGAAGGTGGAGGTAGACCAAAAAGCAGACAATCTAGTGCATACACTAAAAAACGTTCTGATAGCTCTGATAGACGTGATAGGCGTGAAAGAAGCGACAGAAATGATAGAGG
>CAYVWK010000050.1:0-13283 GCA_964455235.1 uncultured Paludibacter sp. | reverse complement strand
TTATTTTTATAAAATAACTGGGGAAAAACTTCCACTTCTCAAAGTTAAAAACTCAACCCTTCCTAAAGGTGTGATTGCTGTAGGCGATTTGGCTGTTACCTCCAAATTTATAAAGAAAGAAGAACTTGACTCTGTAGGTGAGGACGGTTTTGTTGTCCGAATAAACAGTAATAATGGAGCGCTATGTGGCTGGCGTGATTTAGGAACATTGTATGGGGCTTATGAACTTTTAAGACAAGTAGGGGTCAAGTTTTATGCACATGACTGCGAAATTTTACCCAATACGGACAAGCTGTCTATACCTGAATTAAATCTATTAGTTAAACCCCATTATGATTTGAGATCTCTTTTTAAACTGGATGTCTATTATCCTGGACAAAAGCCTAGCCCAAAGCTTGGGTATACACCTTATAATGACTTGGGATATCCAGGTGACTTAGGTGCTCCGGAAGAAAGAAATTGGGTTCATTCAGCAAGTTTTATTATGCCTTACCGTATATTCGGGAAAGAAAATCCTGAATATTTTGCACTCCAAAAAAATGGAAAACGATATAAACCCGGTGATGGACCTCCTGGACATTTGTGCTTATCCAATGAGGAGATGCGAAAAGCAGGAGCAGAGCGTTTACTTCATCTTATTGAGAAACAAAAAGACAGGAAATACTTTGTAATTACCCAAGGAGATGGCAGGTCCAAGGCTTGGTGTCAGTGTGATAAATGCAAGGCTTTTGACTCCATACCTGGAGACCATATGACTGATAGGTTGTTAGATTATGTAAATTATAATGCAAAGATAGTAGCTGAAACTTACCCAGATAAGAAGATACTAACACTTGCATACACCGAAGCAACTGCCCGTCCTCCCGCAAGGATATTGCCAGACTCCAATGTTATGGTAATGTATTGTCCTTATCCGCCTCAAACTAGCTGTCAAAGTCATGGGTTAGATTGTCCTCAAAACCACGAAGGTCTTAGTGAACTCAAAGGCTGGCTTGATAAATGTTCAGACAATATGTATATTTATGACTATCCTATGGGTTATAACACTTGGTTTGAGCCCTTTGGAAGCTTTTATGCCATGGTTGATAAAATGAGCTATTATACTTCTAACGGCATTCGTGGAATGGTTGAATGCGTTGTTCCAAATAGCTTTACAGATCTTTTTATATTTGTGTTAGGACAGTTACTCTGGCATCCAGATGCTGATGTTGAAACACTTATTGATGAGTTTATGATTGCTTATTATGGGGATGCTGCCCCTTCTATGAGAGAGTATTTCAACTTTATGTATCATGAAATTAATTCTCGCCCTGTGCATCAAATGTGTGAGGGTCCTAATCCTGAATTAGTCACATCTCAATACGCAGATGAGGCACTTCAGATTTTAAAACTTGCACAGAAGGCATCTTCTAGTGATTCTATTAGCTTGAAACGGGTAGAGGCTGAAAAGTTTTGTGTCCTTTGGTCAGATATTAATCAACGAAATACATTGAATAATGAACTATCCATTAATAAGGATGATCATATAGATCGTGTGAGAGAAATGGTTAAAATAGCACGTGATATGCAAATTACACAATTGGGTAACAGGCGAGTAAATGGCATTAGGCTTAACTTCAAACCTTGGATACGAAGTGTTGCCCCACTATGGCTTCAATCCGAACCTTGGTACAACGATCCTGGAGTTCAAGTTTTTCTTGACTATCCGGAAAACCTTTTCAGGTATTAGTTTGTCTAAACATTTTTTTAAATGTATTTAAAGCACAATGCGTTTAAGGAAAGTATATATCAATGATTTTTATCTGCTGGATTTTTCACAACCCTTTTGAAAGTTAATTATTGCAGATTACTGAAAGTTTATAATAAAGGGAATTGAATTGTCAGCTCGAAAACAAAATAAATAATTTAATTTTAGCTTGAAAAAAGCGCATTACATTAAAAAATAAATAAATATGAAATTCAACAAGAACAGAACATATATTACTTCTTTTGCTGTAGTTATTTGTATGCAATTACTTTTAGTTTCATGTGTAGGTAAAAAAGGCAAACAGGGGCAGCGTTACAGATTGCGTAATAGTGACCTCACTGCGATTGCTGTTGCTTCGGATGCTTCAGAAAGAGAGACGTTTGCAGCAAATGAGCTTATTGATTATTTTTATAAAATAACTGGGGAAAAACTTCCACTTCTCAAAGTTAAAAACTCAGCAGTTCCTAAGGGTGTAATTGCTGTAGGCGATTTGGCTACTGCGTCAGGATTTATAACAAAAGAAGAACTTGATTCTGTATCTAATGACGGCTTTGTTGTTCGAATAAACGACCAAAATGGCGCGTTGTGTGGTTGGAGAGATTTAGGGACAATATATGGAGCTTATGAACTTCTAAAACAAGTAGGAGTGAAGTTTTATGCACAAGATTGCGAGATTTTACCAAATGAGTCTAAAATGACAATACCTGAAATGAATCTTTCAATTAAACCTCATTATGATTTGAGATCAATTTTTAAAATGGACGTTTATTATCCTGAGTTCCATTCGTATATCAAATTAGGATATACTCCAAACGATGACTTGGGGTATCATGGAGATCTTGGAGTTCCTGGTGAGAGAAACTGGGTTCATTCAGCAAGTTATTTAATGCCATATCAAAAGTTTGGTAAAGACCATCCTGAATACTTTGCACTCAAAAAGGATGGCCAAAGGTATAGTGGAATAGGAGCTCCAGGACATTTATGCTTGTCAAATATGGAAATGCGTGAGGTTGGGGCAAAACGTTTACTGTCGCTTGTGGAACAACAAAAAGAAAGATCTTACTTTGTTGTCACTGCTGGAGATGGCGGTCCTTTAAATTGGTGTCAGTGCTCTGATTGTAAGAGCTTTGATGCTGAGGCAGGTGTTCATATGACTGATCGTCTCTTGGATTATGTTAACTATAATGCAAGAAAAATTGCTGAGAAGTTTCCTGATAAGAAAATACTAACTTTGGCCTATGGGTCAGCAACAGCAAATCCTCCAGTACGAATTGATCCAGACCCAAATGTAATGGTTATGTACGCTCCTTTACATCGTCCCGAACCTAATTATGATGGTGAGTGTCATAGCCATGGGTTAGATTGCATAAATAATTTATGGGCAAAAGAAGACATCAAGAGTTGGCTTTCTTTATATCCTGAAAACATGCATATTTTCGACTATCCAAGAAATTATTTCAGATGGTATCAGCCCTTTGGGAGTTTTTATGCAATGGCTGACAAAATGGATTTTTATTCTTCTAACGGAATTCGTGGAATTACCTTCTGTGTTGTTCCTGGAAATTTTAGAGATTTGTTTATGTATGTTATGGGTCGTTTGCTTTGGAAGCCTGACTCTAATGTTGAAGCGTTAACTGATGAGTTTATATCAGTTTATTATGGAGCTGCCGCTCCAGCTATTAGAGAATACTTTGATTTTATGTACAATGAGATTGAGGTTCGTGATATACATCAACACAGTGAAAAGTCAAACCCTGAACTTGTTACTCCTGAATTTTCGGCAACTGCACTAGAAGTATTTGAACGTGCCCAGAAAGCAGCTGCTAACGATTCAGCCCTTTTATCACGTGTAGAATTCGAAAAATTCAGTGTTCTTTGGGCAGATATTGACCAAAGGAACACTATGAAAAACAACCTTTCGATTGATCTTTCTGCACATGCTAAATATTTTGGTGAATTGGTCCGAATTGCTAAAGAACATAAAATGATTAATGTAGGAGGTAGAATTACTTTTAAAGAATGGATTCATCAGGTATCACCTATACGCTTGCAAAACGAATTATGGTATAATGATCCTGCAATTGATGTATTAATCAATCAGCCTGAGAATCTTTTTCAATATTGAACTCACTCCGAAAACTATAAATAGCTGATTATGACTCTTTTTATGCTCTTAATCTCTAAAGGGAAAAACCTGATAATCAACACTCACTCAAAGTCCCCTTCTGGGGATTTTGAGATAAAAAAATATGAAAATTGGCTTATCGGAGTAGACTCAAATATCATTTCTTCTTTTTTCATGAGATTAGCAATAAAGATCTTGTTCGGTTCTATGTCATTCACATGCGTTCAGATACGTTGACAACACTAAGTTGAATCTAATTATGTATTAAAAGCATTTATTTTAATTAATAATAATCACTAATAAAATAACTTCTATGGGTTTAATTTATATAGATTGGGTAATCCTCGTTCTCTTTTTAATTGTATTTACGGCAATAGGTTTAGTTACTAGTAGAACTGGAGGTGAAGATTCGACTAATTTTTTTCTTTCTGGACGTAACATGCCTTGGTGGATATTGGGTATTTCAATGGTGGCTACAACTTTTTCACTTGGCACACCAAATCTTATAACAGACATGGTTCGTACAGGGGGAGTTTCACAAAACTGGCTTTGGTGGTGTTTCCTTTTATCAGGGATGCTTACTGTTTTTGTTTATGCTAAGCTATGGAATCGCTCGAAAGTAATGACCGATCTCGAATTTTATGAGATTCGGTATAGTGGTAAGGCTGCTGCTTTTTTACGAGGCTTTAGAGCTGTTTACTTAGGGTTCTTTTTTAATGTCTTAGTTCTTGCCAGTGCTTCTTTAGCACTTTTAAAGTTTTCAGCCATTATGCTGAATGTAAACGCTATTTTAGTCTTAATTATTGTATCAGCAGTAGTTGCAATTTACAGTACAATAGGAGGATTAAAGTCTATTTTATGGACTGATTTTTTCTTATTTATATTTGCCATGGCTGGTGCTTTTATCCCTGCTTTTTATATAATTAAAGCACCAGAGATTGGTGGTATGTCAAATTTTCTTACCCATGAAGCTGTTGTGGGCAAGCTTAGTTTATTACCTGATTTATCAGACCCCTTTATGGTAGTAACAATTTTAGTTATTCCTTTGACTATTCAATGGTGGGCGTCCTGGTATCCAGGATCAGAACCTGGTGGTGGTGGATACATTACGCAAAGAATTTTATCTGCGAAATCCGAAAAACATGCGGTGGGAGCTACACTGTTTTTCAATGTTATACATTATGCTATAAGACCTTGGCCATGGATTTTAGTGGGATTAGCTTCGTTAATTATTTTCCCTGATTTGCAATCTATGATTACCCATCTTCAGGATGTTCCAGCTAAATATATTCAAAATGATATTGCATATCCAGCCCTCCTGCGCCAATTTTTACCGAGTGGAATACTTGGGTTAGTTATTGCATCGTTAGTGGCAGCTTATATGTCAACAGTTTCTACTCAAATTAATTGGGGTGCTTCTTATCTTGTAAACGATTTTCATGTTAGATTTATCGATAAAAATGCCACAGAAAAGAAAAAAGTATTTGTTGGAAGAGTGTGGACAATTTTACTAGTTGTCTTATCAATTATATTGGCTTTATTCCTCGAAAATGCATTACAAGTATTTCAGTACATGCTTATGATTGGAGCTGGAACTGGACTTATTTATCTTCTTAGGTGGTTTTGGTGGCGAATCAATGCATGGTCGGAAATATCAGCTATGATTGGAGCTGCCTTTTTTGCAACAATTATTATTGTTGTTGAACAAACATATTTAATTCGTATTGATCAAAGTACAGTTGAGCTCTTTGGCTATCAAATGAATCCTTCTTTTTGGGATGCAGCCAAATTTGTTATTGTAGTTTTATTGAATACTATTACTTGGGTAACAGTAACTTTTCTAACAAAACCTAATGATGAAGAAATTCTGATTAGCTTCTACGAGAAAATACGACCTGGTGGAATTGGGTGGAAACATATAGCAACTCAAACCTCAATTGACGAAAAAGAACGTGCAAAGGATTGGAATGTACCTATTGGTTTAGCTTGTATGAGTTTAGCGACCATCGCTGTATTTAGTTTGTTATTTTCAACAGGACACTTCATATACACAAATTATCTCTATGGTGCTTTATTAGCAATTGTTTCATTAGTTTCATTCATTTGGTTATTCAAACTTTGGGGCAAAATATTTGACTAATAGATTGAAGATTATTTCTTAGACTTAAGTAATAAAAAATGAAAATAGGTCTTTTTATTCCTTGCTATATTGACCAGTTCTATCCACAGGTTGGAATTGCAACTTTGCAATTACTTGAAAAAATGGGGCTTGATGTATATTATCCACTCAAACAAACCTGTTGTGGGCAGCCTTTAGCTAATAGTGGTGAAGAAAAAAAGGCAATTAAAACTTATGAAAATTTTGTTCATAATTTCAGTGAATACGATTATGTAGTATGCCCTTCAGGTAGTTGTGTTTACCATGTTCGTGAGCATTATAATATTTTAGAACAAACAGAAGATGTTAAGAAGATTCGCCGCTCAACCTATGAATTGTGTGAGTTTTTAGTTGATGTATTGAAAGTGGATTCTTTAAATGCTTATTTTCCTAAAAAAGTGGGGCTTCATAAAAGTTGTCATGGTTTGCGCGGCTTAAAATTGGGTAAATCTTCAGAAATTGTAGGTAAAAATACTTCTAAAGTTTTACATTTACTAAATATGGTTGATAGTATTCAATTGATTGCCCTTGATCGTGAGGATGAATGTTGTGGGTTTGGTGGAACTTTTGCTGTATTAGAACCCGATGTTTCTGTGAAAATGGGTAAATCACGTATTCTTGATCATAAAAAAAATGGAGTAGAAATTATTACAGCGACTGATATGTCGTGTCTTATGCATATTGAGGGTATTATTAGGCGCGAAAAAGACAATATTAAAGTGATGCACGTTGCAGAAATTTTAAACTCTACTAAAAAATGAAATTACACGCAAAAAAAGCAAAAGTGTTTTTGTCTGATAATGAACGTGCCGATTGGCAAGATAAAGCATTATGGGTATTAAGACAAAAAAGGGATGATGCAGCACAGTCGGTTACCGAATGGGAACAATTGCGTGAGCAAGCATCAAAAATAAAGGATATCGCTCTTTCCAACTTAGATAGCTATCTTTTGCAATTTGAGGATAATGCTATTAGGAATGGCGCTGTAGTCCATTGGGCATCAGATGCTGCAGAGTTTAATCATATAATACTGAAATTATCTTTACAAAATAAAGTAAGTAAGATTGTGAAGAGCAAGTCGATGCTTACTGAAGAATGTGGCTTGAATCGTCATTTAGAAAGAGCAGGTATAGAGGTTGTTGATACTGATTTAGGAGAGCGCATTATTCAATTTCGTAATGAACGTCCTAGCCATATTGTACTTCCAGCAATTCATCTAAAAAAAGAGGATGTAAGTGAAACATTTTATGAAAAACTTCAAACAGAAAAAAGAAATTCTGACCCTCAATATTTAACAACAGAAGCACGTAATCATTTACGTCAAGAGTTTTTAAGTGCTGATATGGCTATTACAGGGGTTAATTTCGCTGTTGCTGAAAAAGGAATCGTTGTAGTTTGCACTAATGAAGGAAATGCTGATATGGGTGTTCATGCTGCTCCAATACAAGTGCATTGTATGGGTATTGAGAAGATAATTCCTCGATGGGAAAATCTTGGAGTATTTACAAGATTACTGGCTCGAAATGCTACAGGACAACCAATCACAACTTATACATCGCATTATGTAAAGCCAAGGAAAAACAAACAAATGCATATTGTGATTGTAGATAATGGAAGGTCAAAACATTTGGAAAGTGATAAATATTGGAGTTCATTAAAATGTATTAGGTGTGGTGCCTGCCTAAATACTTGTCCTGTTTATCGTCGGAGTGGAGGACATAGTTATGGAAGTGTTATACCTGGTCCTATAGGCTCGATCTTAGCTCCAATACAAAAAAATAGTAAAACACAATATTTACCATTCGCATCTTCATTGTGTGGTTCATGTACTGAACTGTGCCCAGTTAAAATTAACATTCATGGACAATTATATGAATGGAGACAAGAAATATCAAAAAACAACTTATCCTTGCAGATTAAGTCTTTTGCAATGTCTGTCGGTGGAAGTTTACTAGCAATTAATTCAGCCTACAACTTTTTAGGAAAAGTTGCTCGTTTCGCAATTAAAAATACACCTAGAAAATTAATTTACAATAGACTGAATCCATGGTGTGAAGCTCGAGAATTACCTGAAGTACCTAAGCAGTCTTTTAAAGAATGGTATATAAAAAATCGAAAAAAAAAGCAAGATGGGAAAAGAAACAATCATTGCACAGATTAGGAAAAACAAACGTCAAGCAATAGATTACTCTAAGATACAGAAAATAATCACTCCTGCTTTTTCTGATAAACTTTCTGATTTTAAAGAAAACTTATTAAAGGTTGGTGCAGAAGTTATAGAGGCAGAGGATAAAAAAGAATTGGAAATGTATATTAATAGTAAAAGAGATTCAGTTAAACTAATTGATTTTACAAAATATGATTCTTGGGAGTTGTATCCTGAAAATTGTCATAAAAAAACATTAGAAACAATTAATATTGCAATTTTAGAAGGTCAGATAGGTGTTGCGGAGAATGGTGCAATATGGATTGATGAATCCAACTTCTCTAATAGATTGATTCCATTTATTGCTGAAAAATTGATTATTCTTCTAAATTCAAAAAATATTGTAGAGAATATGCATCAAGCTTATACTTATTTAGATAAAATAAGTATAGGTTTTGGAGTGTTTATATCGGGACCTTCAAAAACTGCTGATATAGAGCAAACACTTGTGTATGGAGCTCATGGAGCAGTAGATATAATTGTTCTTCTTTATTAGCAAAAATAACAATTATATCTATTTGATTATTCCTTATTTATCAAAAAACAAACATATTAAAAAATATAAAATGAGAGCTCGATTTAATGTTTTTTTCATCCTTCTTTTTTTTGTTTCATCAAGTATATTTGCTCAACAACTAAATGCTTATTACAATAAATATTATAGATTGTTAGAAGGCTCTCCTGGTTCGGGTTTGTATAGAACTGAAGTCACTTCGGATATTGATACTACATGGATTAAATGGCAGGATAGAGGTTATAATTTTGGATTCGATTCTAAAATTACACCTATGTACACTATGGTTGATGGTATTTTAGCAACTCCCTACATGATACAAGTTAGGGGTAATAAAAATGAATGGACTAAGAAACGATGGGGATTTCACGTTTTTGAAGGTTATGCTCAAGATGACAAATCAAGAATTACCATGTTGGTAAACAAACATATAGAAGAAGGGCATCCTGTTGCAGAAATGTATTATTATGGTACAGAATACAACCACTCGGAAGCCGCTTATAATTGGTTTAGAATTGGCTCTGATGTAAGACAGCATTCATTCATGTTTGGAAGAGATAAAGCGATTTTTTATGGTTCACTCAAGTTGAGTAATGCATTTACATTGGGTCAAATTGGTGAAGATAATATTCTTACAGAAGAGCCAAAAGGAGACCATGAAAGAGTTTATGAAGAGAGTGCTAAACATGTTAACTATAAATCACTAAAAGAAAGTGGTGACGGAACAATGTTTTATGACAAGGATAATAATATTGTAGTAATTAAAGTGGGGGGTGAATGGATGAAAGTAAAAGTTGAACCATTACCTGAACATATAAAATACAGTTTTTAATTATCACAGTCTTTTAATTTCGTATAATTATAAAAAAAGCACTACTACAGGTGACAGGAGAGATCTAAAGAATGAAGGATTCTTAAAAAAGATTTGTGGTTAGCTCTCTGCTGATAAAGGTTACATAGACAAGAAGTTAACTGATTTGCTTTTTGGATGATATAAATCTAATAACAAGTATAAGAAGTAATATTTAAAACTCTCTTATGTCTATGAGTTACAAAATATATCTACATAAAAGATCAAATATTGAGACAGTAATTGATGAACTAAAGAATATCTTCCAAGTGGAACACTCAAGACACAGAAGTGTAGATAATTTCTTAATTAATCTAGTTTGTGGTATTATATCCTATCATTTTCTACCTAAAAAACCTAGATTAAGATATGAAACAGCAAAAACCAAGCAATTGTCCCTATTTTAATAATCGAACTCAGATAGCAATTAAATTTTGCAGCAATGTTAAGTCTAATTTATAAGTAGAGTTTTACAACTTTTTATTTCAATAGGTTCATCGCTAAGATGCTATAGTTGAGTCTTTCATAACTGCTTTGAATTTATTATTTATCCAAATAATTTACATAATGGACAATCAAACACTACACAAACAGCTCTTAGAACTATTCACCAAGGATCAAGTTTTCACAGATAAGATATCACGTATCGTGAAAGGCACAGATGCTGGGCTTTACAGACTGACACCCAGAGCTGTAGTAAAGGTGAAGAATGAAGATGAAGCGATAGTATTGATAGAGTTTTGCAATGTAAACAGAATTCCTACCACATTTAAAGCTGCTGGCACTAGCTTAAGTGGGCAAACTATATCTGATTCTATTTTGATGGAGATGGGTAAGGGATTTGAGTTTGCAGCAATTAAAGAAAATGGCCATATTGCTACTTTTGGTCCAGCGCTTACGGGAACTGCTGCCAATAATATGCTGAAAAGTTTTAAGCGAAAACTAGGTCCAAAGCCTGCTTCTATCGATTCTGCTAAAATTGGTGGTATTATTGCTAACAATGCCAGTGGAACGAATTACGGTATAATACACAATAGTTATAATACAGTTCAATCGATGCGCATTGTTATGGCAGATGGTACTTTGCTTGACACGGGCGACCAAGAGAGTTGTAGCAGTTTTAAGCGTACGCATCCACAGTTTATCGAGAAGATAAACAAATTGCGTCAAACAGCAGTTCAAAACAGGCATATAAAGGAGACCATTGAGAGGAAATTTAATCTGAAAAACACCTGTGGATATGGTGTGAACTCACTGATTGATTTTGAAGACCCTATCCAAATTATTCAACACTTGATGATTGGGTCGGAAGGAACATTGGGTTTTATATCGCAAGCTACCTTTCAAACCGTGCACGATGCACCGCTGAAAGCTACTGCAATGATCTATTTTCACAACTTGCGCGATGTGTGTAAAGCTATTACTCCACTACGGAACTGCAATGTGAGTGCAGCTGAGTTAATGGATAGAAATGCGCTACGCGCAGTAGAAGATCAAGAGGGTATGCCTGTAGATCTACTAACATTGCCCGAAGATGCTGCAGCACTTCTTATCGACACCTCGGCTGATGATGCAGAGCAGTTGCAGCAACAGATGGCCGAAATAGAAGATAAACTATCTGGAATTGAGACCTATTCTCCCATCAAGTTTACTACCGATACCGAATTGTATGATACCTATTGGCGTGTGCGAAATGGTTTGTTTACATCGGCAGCGGCTTGTCGTCCAAAAGGAACGGCATGCATTATAGAAGATATTGCATTGGAAGCCGACATTATCGACGATGCACTAATTGATGTGAAAGAGCTGCTTGCTACTTCTAATTATGGCAATCATGTTATGTGGGGTCACTTGTTGGATGGCAATGTGCATTTTACTGTTTTCCCCGATATCAACAATCAGCAAGGTATTGATGAGTATGCAGAATTTATGCACGACTTGACCGATTTGGTTGCTATTAAATACAAAGGCAGTCTTAAGGCTGAGCATGGAACAGGACGAAATATGGCGCCTTTTGTAGAAAAAGAATGGGGCGCTGAGATATATGGGTTGATGAAAGAGATTAAAGTTGCATTCGACCCCAATAATGTTCTCAATCCAGGTGTAGTAATAAATGAAGACAAAGATGTTTTTGTAAAAAACCTGAAGCACATACCTCTTGCCAATCCTATTATTGACAAATGTATTGAGTGTGGTTTCTGTGAGGTGGCTTGTCCATCGAAAAACCTAACAATGACACCACGTCAGCGAATTGTGGCGTATCGTTACTTGGTGGAAATGGCAGATGAGCCAGAGAACAAGCAAAAAACTATACAAGAGTTATCAAAACAGATATCCTATCCACTCAACGAAACTTGTGCAACTGATAGTTTGTGTAGTATTGCCTGTCCTGTTGATATTGATACAGGGGTTTTGATAAAAGAGCTTCGTTGGCAAAACAACGGAAAACTAGCCGAAAGAGTAGCCAGTTACATTGCCAATCATATGGGAGGCATTACATCTATTGTTAGAAACATACTGCCCATTCCTCATGCTGTAGCAAAAGTTATTAGTTACAATCACATGGAGAGTATAACCAAAGGACTCTATAAGGCAGGGTATGGTGCTTTTCCGCTATGGACAAAATATACACCATCGGCTGCGAAAAAGATTAAACGTAACATCTATTCTGCTGCATCAGCAGATGCGCCCATGGTGGTTTACTTTCCTGCATGTATAACTAGGGCAATGGGTGCTTCAGCCGATTATGACACCCGAAACGATGTGCCTTCAACAATGCTTTCGTTGCTAAACAAAGCGGGATATACAGTGATTATCCCTGAGGAGAAAGATAAACTCTGCTGTGGGATGGCTTTTAGTAGCAAAGGATTTAGAAAACAAGCTGCACAAAAAGAATCGGAGTTAAGCGATGCCTTGCTTAAGGCAAGTAGAAACGGTGAGTTGCCCATTGTTTGCGATATGAGCCCTTGCCTATTGCACATGAAAGAGACGCTCGATCCACGTTTAAAACTATACGATCAAGTAGAGTTTATTCACGACTATCTGTTGAACAAACTTCAGTTTGAAGCTCAATCCACTACAGTTTCAATTCACACAACATGTAGTTCCACTAAAATGGAGTTGAGCGCCAAGTTACATGCCGTAGCATCGCTTTGTGCAGAGCGTGTTATTGTGCCAAGTGAGATAGGTTGTTGTGGCTGGGCTGGCGACAGAGGTTTCTTTTATCCTGAGCTAACTAATTCAGCTCTTGCTCCACTTAAAGAGAACAATGATAATGCTATAGAAGGTTACTCTAATAGTCGTACTTGCGAAATTGGATTGTCGACAAACAGTGGCATCTCTTATAAGTCCCTGGTTTATTTAGTGGATAAAGCTACAAAATCGTTGTAATGAGATTTTTTTAATTGTTAATGTTCGTTAACCCAAGTTGCAGTAATAACATCCATCAATGTTAAACATCTTGCTAATATCAATCAATAAAAGGGTTGATGTGTAAACAATAGTTTAAAAGGCCCTGAAGCCCTCTATTTTAATTGAAAAGATGGCTTGTAGTGCTCAGGGGGCAGAGGTGTTGTAAAATTGATTGATAGATGTGACCTTTGCGAAATGTATTTTAGACAAGTAGAGACCTCAGTTTATGATTTTCCAATTACCTGTCTATTGCTGAAAGCATTTTATCCATT
>CAYVWK010000049.1:0-13369 GCA_964455235.1 uncultured Paludibacter sp. | reverse complement strand
GGTATTGATTTCGAACTTGCGAACCTTTTCTATCAAGAAAGCGACACAACCAAAATCAATTTCTGGGATTATTATGCTGTGTTTTCCATGAATCCTTATTTTCAAATGGAGCGTGATAAGTGGAATGTGCGTGCAGGAGTCAAAGCGGATGTATCGTTTATTCACGGTCGCCCTTTCAATCCAGCTCCTGATATTGCTGCTGAATGGCATCTCATTCCCAAAGCCTTATCGCTTTATGGTGGTGTGACTGGTTCTTTTAAAATCAATACGTTGAGTAGTATTTATACTGCAAATCCTTATGTGTTTTCAGATTTAAGATTGAAAGATACCTACACTCCAGTCAATCCGTATGCAGGGCTTAAATTCAAGCCTTTTTATGCTTTATTGATAGATGCTTTTGTAGATTATCGACTAATCAAAGACCAGTATTTCTTTGTAAACAAGGAATATCATTCTGACGATGTGATTACCGGCGATTATGCGGATATCTATCTCAATCGTTTCAATGCGATTTATAGTGATGCAAATTTATTCAGAATAGGTGCACGCATCAATTACAACCATAAAGATATAGTGAATGTGCATTTGAAAGGTACGTATAACGGTTGGAAAGTCGCCACCGAAGACCATGCTTGGATGAAGCCAGCTTTTGAAGCTGATTTTATCACAGATGTAAAAGCGACACCTAAGCTAACCGTTTCATCTTTGGTGTATTATGAAGCTGGTCGCTATGCAAAACTAGGCGATAATCCTTTCAAAATGAGGTCTAAAATCGATATCAATTTTGCTGGAACTTACACTTTCAATAGTCAACTTGCAGCCTTTGCTAAGCTCAACAACCTGCTGAACCGCAAATATCAGCATCATTACGGTTATGATGTGCAAGGATTGAACTTTATGATAGGAGGAGTTGTAAGCTTCTAAGATACTAAACCCTCTAACAGGGCATCATTTTCCTCTCTTGTTCCGATGGTGATACGCAAGCATCCCATACAAAGCGAGACTCTATTACGATTACGGATGATGATGCCTTGTTCGACTAAATGTTGGTACATGGCATTGGCATCATCTACTTTTACCAAAACAAAATTAGCATCCGTTGGATAAATATGTTTGATGAGTTTGATTTGAGATAGTTTCTCTATCAAATACTTACGTTCATCAAGTAGGGTTCTAACCCAGGCTTTTACCTGATCTTTTTGTTGCAATGCCTTCAATGCTTGTTGTTGCGTAAGGAGGTTTACATTATAAGGGTATTTGATATTGCTCAATACGCGGATGATTTCTTCTGATGCGAATGCCATGCCCAAGCGTATAGCTGCATTTCCCCATGCTTTGGAGAAAGTCTGTAAAACTACCAAATTAGGCAGACTATCTAGCATCTTCAGAATACTCATTTCACTTGAAAAATCGATATAGGCTTCGTCTACGACTACTATGCCTTCAAAATGATGAATAGTTTTGATTATTTCTTTGATATTCAGGCTGTTGCCAGTTGGATTGTTAGGAGAGCAAAACCATATAATCTTTGTGTTTGTATCAACAGCATCCAACACTTTAGTTGCTACAATATCAAAATCATCTTCTAAGAGAACTTTTCTGTATTCAACATCATTGATATTAGCACAAACTTTATACATCCCATAGGTTGGTTCGATAGCCACCACATTATCGATGCGGGGTTCGCAAAATGCTCTGTATAGCAGATCAATGGGCTCATCGCTACCATTTCCCAAAAAGATTTTTTCAGATACAACACCTTTGATTGCTGCAATCTCCTTTTTTAATTCCCATTGTAGCGGGTCGGGATAGCGATTGAAAGGTGCATTATACGGATTCTCATTCGCATCCAAAAATACCGATGCATCTCCCTTAAATTCACTACGTGCTGATGAATAAGGCTCTAAATTCGCTATGTTTTTTCGTAATAACTTTTCTATATTCATGTTTTAGTTTGTCAAGTTTTTAAAGAAGTTAATATGCCAATATGCCAATATGCCAATATGCCAATGAGAATAATGATTAATTGTCAATGATTAGTGGGGATGTTTATCCACATTCCATATTTAACATTCCCCATTTAACAGTCTTACCTTCACCGCATTACTATGCGCTTGCAGCTCCTCGTTTTCTGCCATAATGATGATGGCATTGCTGAGGTTGTTCAAGCCTTCTTTGCTTATTTCTTGGAAGGTGATTTTTTTGGTGAAACTATCTAAATTAACTCCACTATAATTTTTTGCATATCCATTAGTAGGCAGAGTATGGTTCGTTCCTGATGCATAATCACCAGCACTTTCAGGGGAATAATTGCCTAAGAAAACCGAGCCTGCATTGATGATTTTTTCTGCTACAATTTCATAATGATTGGTAGCAATAATCAGGTGCTCAGGTGCATATTCGTTGGTCATTTCAATCGCTTCGTCTATATCTTTTACCAAGATGATTTTACTGTTTTCCAATGCTTTGGATGCTAAGTCTTTACGAGGTAGTTCAGCGAGTTGTAGTTCTAATTCTTCTTGCACTTTTTCAATTAGATTTTCCGAAGTTGTGATTAAGATTGACTGACTATCAACGCCATGCTCGGCTTGAGATAGTAAATCGGATGCTACAAAAGCAGGATTCGCAGTATCATCAGCCAAGACTTCCACTTCAGACGGACCAGCAGGCATATCAATCGCTACATCGGTCAGGGATACTAATTGCTTTGCGGCGGTAACGTATTGATTTCCAGGTCCGAAAATCTTATAGACTTTAGGAACTGTTTCTGTGCCGTAAGCCATAGCAGCGATGGCTTGCGTACCACCAATTTTAAAGATTCTGCTAACACCAGCAATTTTAGCCGCATACAAAATAGCGGGGTGAATATTTCCCTCTTTATTAGGAGGAGAGCAAAGAATAATCTCCTTGCAACCAGCGATTTGTGCAGGAATAGCCAACATCAACACTGTAGAAAATAGAGGAGCAGTTCCGCCAGGAATATACAATCCGACTTTCTCTATGGCTACTGCTTTTTGCCAGCACACCACACCAGGAGTGGTTTCAACCTTTTTTATCTCTAAAGCTTGTGCATTATGGAAAGTCTCGATATTGCGTTTTGCCATAGACATGGCTTGCTTGAGTTGCTCTGGGACTTGTGCTACTGCTGCATCAATTTCGGCTTGAGTCACCTCAAAACTCTCCAGCTCAACATGGTCGAAGCTCCGTGTGAAGCTCCGCACTGCCTTATCTCCCAGTGTTTTAATATCTAATAAAACCTGATTTACCGTATCAAAAAGAGCAGTTTTATCTATAGATGGGCGTGTTAGAATTTCTGCCCATGTATTTTGCTCAGGAAATCGAATGATTTGCATATATATTATAAGTTCGTTTTAATAGCAGAGTGATAAATGTCATCCCACTTCTCATAGAGTTCTGACATTCCATCAAATAAAACCATTTGTGCACCTCTATCCCTCAAAATTTTAGGGTCTAGCGGTCCTGTATTGATGGCGATAGTAAACAGACCTGCTGCAATTGCTGATTCAACTCCTAAGGGTGCATTCTCAATCACAACAGCTTCCCACGGATTAAGACCTGAACGTTTAATTGCTGCTAAATAAGGGTCAGGATAAGGTTTTCCTCGTTCTACATTCAATGCAGTCAGCATATTTTCCTCCTTGAAAATACCAGGAAAGAAGGTGAATAAATTGTTGATAACTAAGGGCTGAGCAGAACCTGTGACTAAATAAATAGCTAAACCTTGTTCTTTCACTTTCTGCAAAAGTTCAAAGGCCTGTGGCATAGGAGTTATAGGATCTAGGCTCAATAGATGATTAGATTTTATTTTATACATTAGCTCGCGCTCTTGCTGGGTAGAATCTTTCCCAAAGGCTCTGAGATATGCTTCATTTATGGTCTCGTCAGCAGGGCGACCTTCATTCATATATACCTCTTCTAAAGGGAAAGGAATATTATATTCTTGAAAAGTCCTTTGCCAAGCGATAGCATGCTGCTCCATAGAGTCAATCAGCACACCGTCCATATCAAAAAACACAGCTTTTAGATTAAAATCTGGATAATTCTTTTGTCTAATAAAATCTTGAAATGAAGTTGAAAACATAGTTGTAAAAAATTTTCTGCAAATTTACGTGAAATTCTGCAATATACATAAAATCAGCACCTACGCAAAAAGTAAAAAAAGTAGGCAAAAAGTAAAATAAACTGCGCAAAAGATAAAAATTGACTCATTTTGCGTTTTCAAAAAAGCTAAAATGAACATTGCCATATTTTCTAGTATGAGAAAAATGTGGATGTTCATCCAAAATGGTATTTTTAGAATGTTCTAAAATAAATAAACCTCCTTCTTTAAGAATATTATGTTCAAAAATCAGATTTGGAATAGTAGCAATATCCTCTAAATCATAGGGAGGATCAGCAAATATTAAGTCGAATTGTTGATGACAACTAGCTACATACTTAAAAACATCCACTTTAGTAGGGATGATATTGCTTACTTTTAATTCATTCGCAACTTTCCTTATATAAGCTAAGTTATTCTGATTTAGTTCGATAGCTACTACTTCTTCTGCATCACGAGATATAAATTCAAAGCTAATACTACCAATTCCTGCAAATAAATCCAAAACCTTCAGTCCCTCAAAGTCAATTTGATTGTTGAGTAAATTGAAAAGTCCTTCCTTTGCAAAATCCGTTGTAGGGCGTGCTGTGACTTTAGGATTAGTTTTGAAGCGTCGTCCTTTAAATTTTCCACTGATAATTCTCATGATGTTAATCTGCTAATGATGAACTACGGATAGTTGCAATATACTTATTCAAAAAATCTTCAGGGTGATATCCTGTTTGTGTAGCATGAATGATTTCTAAATGCGATTGGTCATAATTTAGCTTTAGAAGATGAAATGTATTCATAATGTGATAGATGACATCTTCTTCTGTTTGATGATGAAAGCTATTCACAAGCTTCAATTTATTTTGTTGAAAGACAATGATATCTAAAGATTTATCTCTTATCAATACAGAAACCACATCATTAGCTATGTTTTTTGTTGAATTTAGAAGAGGAAAAAGATGGTGTTGAATTGCAGCATGAGGGAAAACCTGTTGAAATGCTGCTAATATAGAGTTATCTACATCAAACAGCAGCAAAGCATCTTCTACACCAATTTGCATATAATAAATCATGGCATTTTCGCGTAGATTAGGGTGTTGCAATTGCATATACTGCTTGCTTTCTTCTATTTTGAAAAGGTGGCGTGGGACTAAAGTATAGAAATCTGTTTCAATCAGAATTTCCACCGATTGAAGGTTGATATACGTGTTTTTGATTTGTTTTAATACATTCAAACTATCAGTTTCACTAAATACGTAGTCTTTAAATTCAATTAAATCGTCGTTTTTATCTCTGATATATAAAGAAAATCCATCCGAACGAAGCCGGATGGACATTTTCTGTATTGATGTTAGGAGGTTATTCTGACGTATCATCTCCTTCAATTATATCGATTTATTCCCAATTCCCTGCAAAGTTATTGGGTTCTATCACACTACCCACCTTAACTCCAGGGAATTTGTCTAATTTCTCTTGCAAATCGATGAGATTAAGAGCTTCTTGCTTGTTTACATCAAATAAGAAGGTACGATAAGGAGCACGAATTTCACATAATGGAATTGGAATACCATTGGAACTCGTATAGTCATTGTTTATGTCCATCTCGAACTCAACATTATCGGTGTATGGGATGTATTTTAGATTATCAATTTTCTCTAATTTGAGCTGATTATTATACAAAGCTTGTAGCAAAGAAACTTTGGTTGTGTCACGACGGAAACCTTCTAATCCACTGGCTGCTATTTCTTTAGCATTACCTCTACGAACTATTTGAACAGCTTTACGCTCGGTCAAACCAGATTCTAATTGAGCATCACTAAGCACACCCTCTTTCAAAATCATATTTTTTTCACCTGTTTTGATGAAGTTAAGTAAGGAGTCAATGGTGCTAACATAGCGTCCAAATTGATCTTTATACTCAATTTGTGCTATACGCAAAGTAGTCAAATTTGATATGACAGCTTTCTCCCTTTCAGCTCTTTCTTTTTCAAATTTGATAGGGGTGTTTATGCTCATGAAAGTAAAGTACGAAAGTACTACAATAGCTACGAACAAAAGTGTTTTGATAGTTGTTTTCATCTGTAAATAGTTGTTATCTCCAAGCAGTAAACCTTGTAATGAATGGAGAGTAAATGATTAATAAATCGTTCTTTTTGAATGATTTGTATTTCAACTTGCAAATTTATAAAGAATTTCTATTCTTCCCAAGTATATAAGCTGTTTTTATACAAATAATTTTACAGCTTTGCCATTTTACTTGAAACTTGATTTTTTAAATCTGCAAAATCACCCTAAGCAACGAGAAAATCTTGTATATTTGCAATGACAAAAATGATAATTTTAGCGTATGTCCAACGAAAAACAAAACAATACACTGCTTGCTTCTTACACTGATTTCTTAAAAAAACATCCCAAACTTTTTAGTTTTGGAGAAAGAAAACAACTAAGGGAGTTATTTAATCGCTATGTTGAACAGGTTGGGTTGTCAAATAAAGAACTTGATGACTTCATTATTCATAAATTTTCTATTACGCATATCATTTTAAATGAAGTGAGTTTGGGTAAAACTGCCGTCCTTGCTTTTTGGTTGCAGGAAATTATTAATAGCAAAATCATCAGTATTGAAGAGGCTAATGAGTTTTTTCATGTATATCTCGACACCATGATTGTTGGTTTGCTGCGAGTGAAGAAATTATATACTAAAAACACCTCTTTAGAATCTGAGAACTTCCGCAAACTCTTATTGTCTTTTGCTGAAGATATGCGTGTAATTTTGATAATTTTATCGGAACAGTTGCAGATTATGCGGACTTTACATGATTATCCAGAGGAAAAGAGAGTTCCTGCCGCCCGTGAATCTGCTTATTTATATGCTCCTTTGGCGCATCGTATGGGTTTATATGCCATCAAAACGGAACTGGAGGATTTATCATTAAAATATACGAATAGAGAAATTTATTCGGAAATTGCACATAAACTGAATGAAACGAAGCGTTCTCGTGAGAAATATATCAAGGAATTTATTGAACCTCTAGAGCTTAAACTTCAGGCAATGGGGCATCCTTTCTCTATAAAAGGGCGCACAAAATCGATTCATTCTATCTATAATAAAATTAAAAAGCAAAACACCGCTTTTGAGAATATCTATGATTTATTTGCTATACGGATAATTTTTGATGTGCCAAGTGAGCTTGAAAAGGCTGTCTGCTGGCAGGCTTATTCCATAGTTGCAGATATGTATCAGCCTAATCCTAAGCGTTTACGTGATTGGTTATCCATCCCAAAATCAAATGGTTATGAGAGTTTGCATACTACGGTGATTGGTCAGCAAAACAAGTGGGTGGAAGTGCAAATTCGTACAACGCGTATGGATGAGGTGGCTGAAAAAGGCTTGGCTGCCCACTGGAAATATAAAGGGCTGAAAGGGGAATCTGGTATGGACGAATGGCTTAAAAATATTCGTGATATTTTAGAAAATCCAGACTTGAATGCAGTGGATTTTATGGATGAATTTAAGCTGAATTTATATGATGAAGAAGTGTTTGTTTTTACGCCTAATGGTGATTTGCACAAACTTCCTAAAGGTGCTACTGCACTGGATTTTGCTTTTTCTATTCATTCAGGATTGGGTGCTAAGTGCGTGGGTGCCAAGGTAAATGGCAGAAATGTACCTATTAAATATGTCCTGAATAATGGTGATCAAGTGGAGGTGCTGACATCTCAAACTCAAAAACCCAATATCTCTTGGTTGAAAATTGTGACTACTTCTAAGGCTCGCAATAAAATTCGTCAGGCACTAAAAGAAATTGAATATAAAGATGCTGAAATTGGTCGTGAAACCTTAGCTCGTCGTTTTAAAAACTGGAAGATTGATTTAGATGAGGGACGTATTTCAAAATTAGCTAAGAAAAAAGGCTATAAAACCGTTAGTGATTTCTACCAAGAATTAGCTTCTGGTAAATTGGATATTTTTGATATTCGAGAGGGTTATCTTGAAATAGAGAAGAAAGATGCTTTTGAATTACCAATAGAATCGCGTAGTGCAGAGGGTTTTACCAAAGAAGCTCAATTACCTGAAACTGCTACTAAAGATGATGTGTTGGTTATAGGTAAAGACCTGAAAAACATTGACTTTAAGTTAGCAAAATGCTGTAATCCTATTTATGGAGATGCTGTTTTTGGTTTTGTGTCGGTAACGGGTGGTATTAAAATTCACCGCACAGATTGTCCGAATGCTCCTGAAATGATAGCGCGTTATGGCTATAGGATTATTGCTGCTCGCTGGTCTGGCAAATCAGGATCGCAATATCCTGTAAATCTGGAGATTGTAGGGCATGATGATATGGCAATCGTGGCTAATATCACTTCTTTAATTTCTAAAGATACTGATGTGAGCTTGCGTTCAATCTCTATTAATTCCAATGCGGGTTTGTTTCAAGGGACTCTCACTGTGATGGTTAGTGATAATAAAGCATTGGAGACGATAGTCAAAAAAATCAAACAAGTAAAAGGAGTTAAGAACGTTCTAAGGAACTAAGCATACCGCAAGCTGCAAAAATATCTTCACCACGTGATTTTCGAATGGTCGTCATAACGCCATTTTGAGTTAGATAGTCGCGGAAAGCCAACATCCTTTCTTCATCTGAAGTCTGTAAATCTATATTTGGGATAGCATGATAACGTATGAGATTTACGCGACATGCCATGCCTTTTAATAAGCGCACCATCTCGCGTGAATGTCGCATGGTATCATTCAAGCCATTAAACATGATATATTCAAAGGAAAGCCGTCTTTGTTTGCTGAAATCATAGTTTTTCAACTCTTCTAATACAGTTTTGATAGGATAGGCTTTTTCGATGGGCATCAATCTCAAACGCTCATCAGTAAAGGGAGAATGCATGCTGACTGCCAGATGACAATCTGATTTTTCTAAGAAAATCTTCATTTTAGGCAGCACACCAATAGTGGATACCGTGATACGTCTGGGACTCCAAGCTACACCATAATCAGCCGTCATAACTTCCAAAGCTTTCAGTAAATTATCCAAATTATCCAAAGGTTCGCCCATGCCCATAAATACGATATTGGTGATTTGCGTTGATTCTGGTATGGAATAAAACTGATTAAGAATCTCATTAGCTGATAATTGTGCACTAAAACCTTGTTTGCCCGTCATGCAGAAAAGGCAATTCATTTTACATCCTACCTGAGAAGAAACACATAAGGTTGCTCTATCATCTTCTGGTATAAATACGCTTTCAATGAGGTGCTGATTTTCAGTCTGAAAAAGGTATTTGACTGTGCCATCGATAGAACGTTGTTGTTTTACAGGCTCTTTACGTCCAACTTCATAGTTTTGAGATAACAACTCCCTGTTTTTCAATGAGATATTGCTCATCTCATCAATAGACAAAACATTCTTTTTATAAATCCATTCTGCTATTTGTTTGGCAGTAAAAGAAGGCATATTGAGTGCACTTACAAGGGATTGTAAATCTTCTAAAGTTTTGCCTAAGAGCGGAGTTTTAGCCATGATTGAAGGGTATAAAAACGCAAATGACGGAATAAGTTTGATGTGTTTTATTCCGTCATTTGCCAGTATGTTAATGAATTAATAGAAATTCAATCTGTTATCTTTGATGTTTGCATTACTGCGCATATTGCTCAATACCGAATTAGGTAGATAATAGCTAAATTGAGAGCGCAATTGCATTTTTTCTGCTTGTAGGTCAGGAGTCATATCATCTTGATTGATAGCAGTAACTTGTAGAAGATATACCCCCGAATTACCTTGGATAGCTTGAGATGTTGCACCATTTTCAAGAGCAGTAACAGCACCTATAACAGCTGGTTCAAAGCCTTCCATTTCAAATTGATAAGAGCCAAATTGAACTTGTTGAGCTGTTTTAATATCTAATTCCATTTCAGCAGCGATACTTTCCAAAGATTTACCTTCTTTCAGTTTTGCATTGATATCAGTTTTAATCATTTCAGCTTTCTTATCACGAATAATTTCGCTGCGAATTTGAGAAGAAACCTTGTCTAAACTTTTAATATTGGTTTTGTTGACATCAGTAATAACAGCAACAATTAGCTCTTGATCACACTCAAACACATCTGAAACAGTCCCTTTTGAGTTGTTAAACGCCCAACGGATAATCTGACGAGATTGAGGGATATTCATCACATTGTCATTAGATTGGAATACCTCATTAGCTTGGCGTACAAAATACTGATTTTGGGTAGCGATACTATCAAAAGATTCAGCTTTTAGACCAGCAGCAAAGCGTTTAGCTTCATTGAAGATTGAACTTTGAGTTCTAGAACTTGCGATAACCTCACGCTCTAAAATAGCCACTTTTACTTTCTTTTTAGGAGCTGTTCTCTCCATGATTTGGATGATTTGAGTACCTTGAGCACTTTCATTCGTAAATACTTCGTTTACTCGTTTGTTGAAGGCATCGGTTAGAATATTTTTATCTAAACCAGTCTCACCATCTAAAATCCAACCAATTTCACCATCATTAGCTGCTGTTTGTTGTACAGCGGAGTACTGACGTGCAAGTTCACCAAAATTAGCTCCAGAGCGAATTGCTTTTACAATACTATCCACTTTAGATTCATCATTTTTCACTAAGAAGATATGTCTCAATTTGACAGAGTCAGCTTGCATAATGCCTGTTTCTATAATGCGAGCCATAGAATAAGCATTGTTTACGAAAACAGGACCGAAGGTGTCCCCTTTTTTACCTGAAAAAGCAAAATCTTTATAATGAGCAGGAATGGTTTTTTCTGAATAATTTTTACCTGTGTACTGAATATCAGAATTTAAGTTAACTAATTCCACTACATCTTCAGTCGTTTCAAATTCATCTTTTAGATTATTGATGAAAAGCTCAGTCTCCTCAAAATCAACTTCTTTAGGGTCTAATTTAAAGCTAACATAGCTGATTGATATATTAGGTTCTTGTTGGAAACGATATAGTTGCTCGTTATAGCGCTTTTTTATTTCCTTATTAGAAACTGAAAAATCAGTATCGGGAATAGTGTAATATGATTTCACAAGATACTGTACATCAAATGATTGAGCATTTTTGTTGATGTTGGCTTGTGCTTCTATACTATTTACAGCTATGCTGTTTGATAATAATTCATTGTATTTTGTTTCTAAGATAGCATTTTTTACAGATTTTTCTAAGAACATCCAATATCTTTTGTATTCAATCATAGACTCATTCATGGCCTCATCATTCGCTGGATCATGGATGATAGTCAAGAACTGATTGAGAACAGCAGGATTAAATCTACCAGATTCATCGGCAAAGAATGGACGTTGCTGAATAAAAGGATGAATATTATCGCCAATTAATTGGTCAGAAAGTTCATCTGTGCTAACAGCTAAGCCAATTTTCTCAGCCTCAGCAGCAATCAATTTCTCTCTCACCAATTGATCCCAAACAAATGCACGAATTTGTTGCATGGTTTGTTCGTCGATGTTTTGCACCCCACTTTCAAGTTTTTGGAAAGTAGTAATTTGTTCTAATAGTTCTTGGTATTCTGTGAAATGAATCTTTTCACCATTAATTTCAGCCACATTTTCTTTAGCTTTTCCAAAGAAAGTCATGCCGTTATTAAGAAAGTCACCAATAATAAAGGATAAAAGTGCTACTCCGATAGCTATAAAAAGGATAACACCTCTGTTTCTAATTTTCTGTAATGTTGCCATTTTACGTGTTAAATATATTTTATTTAGTCAAATTTTGATGTAAAAACTCTTATTTTTTTAAGGGCACGAAGATACGAAATTATTTATTATCCCCCAACATAAGACGAATTAATTCAATTCTGTTGTTGGTGACCTTGATACATTTCAGCTTAAAATTTTCAATTTCTATCACTTCATTCACTTTAGGGAAATGCTGATGATGTTGAAGGATAAAGCCTGCAATGGTATCGTAATCTTCTGATTCTGGTATGTTTAAGTCAAACTTTTCATTCGCCTGTTGCACTTCCAAGCGACCAGAAAGTAAGTATTCGTTTTCGTTTAGTTGTTGTGCCACATACTCTTTGATGTCATGTTCATCTTCAATCTCGCCAAAAATCTCTTCAATTATATCTTCTAAAGTGATGATACCATCTGTACCGCCATGTTCATCTACCACAACGGCGATACTCTTTTTTTGTTGCATAAAGAGTTTCATTAGTTTATGAGCACTCATATTTTCAGGCACAAAAGGGATTTGTTTGATATATTTTCGCCAATCGTTTGGATGTTCAAACATCTCTGAAGAGTGGATATATCCGATGATATTATCAATATTATCTTTATAGATAGGGATTTTTGAGAACCCAGTTTCGATAAAAGTCTGTCTCAATACATCTACTTCAGTATCAATACTTAAAGCGATGATTTCAGTGCGGGGAACCGAACAATCACGCAATTTTACTTTAGAAAAATCCAATGCATTTTGAAAAAACTTCACTTCAGTTTCAATTTCCTCTTCTGGATTCTGCGTGTTGATACTTTCTTCAATCAAATAGTTCAAATCAACTCGAGAAAAATCCGTATCATCTTGATTTTTTAGATCGCCCTTGTATACAATATTCAATATAGATTTAGAGAGCCACTGTGTGAAGTAGGCGATGGGATAAATGATGACATAGAAGACGAGGATAGGGACAGCAAGTATATTCAGCCAGAGGTTAGCATTAATTCTAAAGATAGATTTAGGGAGAAATTCGCCCGTCACCAAGACAATAATAGTTGCAATGACAGTTTGCAGTAATGTTATAATTGCTTGATTATCAATGGAAGTAAAAAGTGGAGATAGGAAATCAGCCATTAAAAGACCATAGATAACGAGTACGATATTGTTACCCACCAGCATGGCGGAAATGAACCGCTGTGGTTGTTCGTAGAAGATGCTTAAAATAGAAGATGTGAAACCATGATTTTTCTTTTCGAGTTCAAAGCGTAGTTTATTAGATGAAACGAAAGCGATTTCCACCCCTGAGAAGAAAGCAGAAAACAGCAGCGATAGTATGATATAGAAAACAGTATTCAAGTAATAATTAGCGTTTTAAACTGCAAAGATATAGAAAATCTCCAAATCGTTAAAACTAATTTTCAAAATAAAAAGCACAAATAAATTTTGTCTATTAAAAAAAAAGAAATACCTTTGCAGTCGCTTTTAGAAAAAGCAGATTCAGTAGCTCAGCAGGTAGAGCACATCCCTTTTAAGGATGGGGTCCTGGGT
>CAYVWK010000048.1:12317-13828 GCA_964455235.1 uncultured Paludibacter sp. | reverse complement strand
GTCCCTGAGTCCCGATGAATCGGGATCGAAGGGTTAGTTATTTTTTTAGTTTTATGTAGGCTGTAAAAATGAGCCAACCAGCAAAAACGCCTAAAGTGTTGGCTGTAAAATCATATATGTCGGCGTTTCGCCCGATAAAACCTGTACTTTGCAGGATTTCTATCATCCCTCCTAAAACAATAGGAAAGGCGAAACAGGCTAAAATATAACGGTGCAAAACATCAATTTTACGTTTTGCGTACTTATAATCCCAGTGCACAATAAACGTGAGGCACACATACATCAGGAAATGAACTATCTTATCCGAATTAGGTACCCTTGGCAAGTTCTCTATAGGAGAAAAACGAACTAATGACAGGGTAATAATTACACCTGTCACTAAAATCGTTTTCCAATATTCTTTAAGAAACTTCACGTTTTGCAGTTTGAGATTTTCGGCTGCAAAGATAAAATTAATATCTGAAACTACTTCCTCCCAAGAACTCTCTTAATAAAGATGTAGGCGGAATCTCTCTTTCTTGAATAGGTACAAACATATTCAAAAACTTAAGCAAACGATGGGTTTCAGTATATTCATCGCAATACTTTGGCACCTCAACTAAAATAGGCTCTGCGTGACGTTTTAAAACAGCCAATTCAAATATCAAAGCAGAATTAAACATCACATCGGCATCTTCTTGGAAAGGAAAAATCCATTTCTCTTCACCCCTTCTCACACTAGGCCAGCGTGCAATAGTCTCCTGTGCTGAATAATTTCTATACCTATAATCACGGATAATACGGCGCAACAAACGCGTATCGGTAGTCGGCACCCAATTATGATTATCAATAGAAATAGTGGTAAGGGCAGATACATAAATTTTAAATAGAATCTCACTTGGAAGATTAGGTAATAAATCGGGGTTTAAAGCATGAATACCCTCTAAAATCACCACTGTATCCTCATTTAGTTGAAGCTTTTCACCTCTAAATTCACGTTCACCAATTTCAAAATTATAGAAGGGCAATTCAACCATTTCACCCTCCATCAGTTGCTCCATTTGTTGTCTGAAAAACGGCAAATCAATAGCATCTATGGTTTCAAAATCATATTCACCCGACTCATCGCGCGGATTATCAACTCGGTTTACGAAATAGTTATCCGTTGAAATAATGACAGGTTTCATGCCTACCACCATCAATTGAACCGACAATCTTTTACTGAAAGTGGTCTTTCCAGAGGAAGAAGGCCCTGATACCAATATCAGTTTAGTACTTTTTTTCTGCGCTATCATATCCGCAATATGTGCCACTTTTTTCTCGTGTAATGCCTCTGCAACCTTGATTAAATCAAAGGATTTCTTATTTCTACAAGCAATATTAAATTCACCTATGGTATTCAAATTCATAATCTGATTCCACTCCGTAAATTCATTGAATATCTCATAAAGCTTGGGCATTACCTCAAAATCTTCCAAAACAGAGGGGTTCGTACGCTTAGGAATACGCAGCAAAATACCATCATAATAAGG
>CAYVWK010000048.1:8695-12217 GCA_964455235.1 uncultured Paludibacter sp. | reverse complement strand
GACAAACTGGCATCAATAAACTCAATATCCTTAGGCTTATAGACCAAAAAATTCAAATCCTCCACCTTATAATTCACTCTCGCCGCCACCACATCATAGTCAAGCTTGATTTTCAAATCATCATAAATCTGCATCAGAGACGTCCCAATCGGAAAATCATGGTAAGATTTGGTGTTTTTGCAATAAATTGTCACAAGATTACTCATTGTTTATAGTTTTTGATATTATAAATTCATTTCATACTCGAAAAATCTCAGCCGTAAAAATAGAAATATATTTTAGAACTATTGCTGTTTCTTTTTATTTAAAGTAAATTTGCAGCGTATTTTTTAAATTTATGACTCAACTATTGGTTTGTCTAGTATAACCACCTCTTACACTTCAATATCAACTTAAATAATTAATTAGATGAATTATTCTTTTTACGATTTCTTTATGCTGATGGGATCATTAGGCTTGTTCCTATATGGCATGAAAATTATGAGTGAGGCTTTACAAAAAGCTGCAGGGAACAAACTGAGAACTATCCTTACAGCCATGACAAAAAATCGTTTCATGGGTGTTTTGACAGGGGTTTTAATTACGGCTGTTATCCAATCTTCTTCTGCTACAACCGTTATGGTGGTGAGTTTTGTGAATGCTGGTTTGTTAAATCTTTTCCAATCTGTTACCCTTATCATGGGGGCAAATATCGGTACAACTATCACTGCTTGGGTTATTTCTCTGTTTGGTTTTGAGTTTAGTATCGCTACTTTTGCTATTCCTCTGATTGCTATTGCAACGCCTCTTATCTTTTCATCAAAAGGGAAAAGAAAGTATTATGGTGAGCTGATTTTAGGGTTCTCATTGCTATTTATGGGGCTGGATTTCTTGCAAAACTCCGTTCCTGACTTGGAACAAAACCCAGAAATGCTTGAGTTTCTATCCAAATTCACACAAACAGGTTTCTCTTCTATCCTGACATTCTTACTCGTCGGAACTGTCCTAACTGTTGTTGTACAATCATCTAGTGCCACCATGGCTATCACTTTAATTATGGTTTCTAAAGGATGGATTACCTATGAATTAGGTGCTGCGATGGTACTTGGTGAAAATATAGGAACTACCATTACTGCAAATATCGCAGCTATTCCTGTTAATGTTTCAGCAAAACGAACCGCACTTTTCCATACCTTATTTAATGTTACAGGCGTGATTTGGATGCTATTCCTCTTTACTCCTTTTTTAAGTATGGTTAGTACATTAGCGACTTGGAGTGGACTGGGAGATCCAACTCTACTATCCAACGAGCTCGCTAGTAATCCCAACGCAATCAATGTCATGTCGGCAAAAGCGTCCGAATTAAGTGTTGAAAGCCTCGCCTATCAACAGCAATTGAAAACAATGCAGGTGGCTACTACCTTTGGCCTATCACTTTTCCACACCATGTTCAACGTCATCAATACCTTCTTGATGCTTGGTTTTGCAAAGTCTTTGGCTAAATTGGTGACTATCATCATTAAGAAAAAAGCAACTGATGAAGAATTCCAATTGCGCTATATCTCTGCGGGTCTTTTATCTACTTCTGAATTATCTTTGATGCAGGCAGGAAATGAGATTAAATCCTTTGGGGTACGTACTCAGAAAATGTTCGGCTTAGCTCGAGAATTTTATAATGAAAGTAGTGAAAATGAAGCTGTCAAACTCTTTACTCGTATCCAAAAATATGAAAGTATAAGCGACAGAATGGAGATTGAAATTGCCGATTATTTGGCTAAAGTGGGCGATGGACGATTAAGTGAAGAGAGTAAATTTAAGCTTCATAAGATGTTACGCGTAGTTTCTGAAATTGAAAGTGTAGGCGATGGTTGCTATAATATTGGTCGTTCAATCGTTAGGAAAAATGAAGCTAAAATTGAACATACTCCAGAGATGAAAGCAAATATTGAGCTAATGATGAACCTGATTGATAAGGCTCTCCAGTTGATGATTGATGCTTTGGAGAAGGATTCTGTGGATAAAGACACATTCAACCGTAGCAAGAATACTGAGAATGAGATTAACAACCTTCGTAATCAACTGAAGACTCAAAACATTCTAGATATCAATAATAAGGTGCATGAATACCAGGTGAGCGTATCTTATATGGATATTATTACTGAATGTGAGAAGATTGGCGACTATATCATCAACGTGATTGAAGCGCTAAATATGACTTTCGAAAAGAAACCTAAATTTTAGGTTATATTTTAATTTTATGCATATATAAAGATGAAAACTTTTGATGTATATCCTATTTTTGATATCGAAATTGAAAAGGGAATAGGTTGTAGAACATACGATAAACAAGGGATTGAATACTTGGATTTATATGGTGGACATGCTGTTATTTCTGTAGGACATTCACACCCGTTTTTTGTACAAAAAGTTACTACTCAATTAGAAAAACTGATTTATTACTCCAATTCTATCATCAATAATTTACAAGTTGAATTAGCTGAAAAGTTGGGTAAGATATCAGATTATGAGGATTATTCCTTGTTTTTGGTGAACTCTGGTGCAGAAGCCAATGAAAACGCCTTGAAATTAGCTTCTTTTCATAATGGAAGAAAGAAAGTCATCGCTTTTGAAAAGGCTTTCCATGGCCGCACCTCAGCAGCAGTGCGCATTACCGACAACCCCAATATTGTTGCGCCTATCAACGAAGGTTTTGACGTAGAGTTTTTGCCTTTGAATGATATAGATGCAGTGAAAAATGCTTTAGCAAAAGGGGATGTCTGTGCCGTTGTTATAGAAGGTATACTAGGAATTGGCGGTATCAAAACACCTGATGCAGCGTTTTTGCAGCAACTTAGTGCAGCCTGCAAAGCTACTGGCACCATCTTAATCCTAGATGAAATTCAGTCGGGTTACGGACGAAGTGGGAAGTTTTTTGCTCACCAATATGCAGGCATTCGTCCCGATTTAATCACCATCGCTAAAGGTATGGGGAATGGTTATCCTATTGGTGGTGTGTTGATTAGTCCGATATTCAAACCCTCTTATGGTTTATTAGGGACTACTTTTGGCGGCAATCATTTAGCTTGTGCAGCAGCAATTGCTGTATTAGATATTATGCGTGCTGAAAATTTAGTAGATAATGCTCAAAAAATTGGGGAATATCTTATCAGCGAACTGAAAAATATCCCCGAAATTAAAGAAGTACGTGGTGCTGGCTTAATGATAGGTTTAGAGTTTAACGAGCCTGTAAAAGAGATTCGTACTCGTTTGCTGATGGAGCAAAAAGTGTTTACAGGAGTAAGTGGCACACATACTATTCGTTTGCTGCCCCCACTCTGTTTATCGCTTAGCGATGCTAAATTGTTTATAGAAAGGCTGAAATCAGTCCTCTAACATATAGACACAAACCTCAGAAATGCACTTGGCAATCGGAATAAATTCGTAGTCGAGTGCTTTTTTTATTTTTTCTGATGAATAATAGGTGCGATTAGTCGCCGATTCTGCAAAATTCCTATCCATCAAAAGCGTTTTCTTGAAGATTTT
>CAYVWK010000048.1:5297-8595 GCA_964455235.1 uncultured Paludibacter sp. | reverse complement strand
CCTTTACGTACTTGCTCAAACAGCATCGCACTGCTCGAATTGGTACCCGAAAAGCCTAAAATCACGCCTGGGTTTACGATTACCGCATCCAAGCCTTGCTTCACCGCATCCCAAATGATCTGCTCTGCATTCAGTTTGCTCACTGCATAAGCCGAACTATGTCCTGTCATTTTCCACTCACTATCTTCGGTTATCAGTTCATTTTTATCTTCTGAAAAACCACAAGCCGCAATGGAGCTTACAAAGCATAGTTTTTTGACTTGATGTTGAAGGGCGGCATTAGTTATAATGCGCGTACCTTCCACATTGATATCCATTAAACTACCATCATCACCAGCAAGCGAAACCACAGCTGCACAATGATACACTACGGATATGCCCTGCATAGCGCGGTCAACAGCAGCTGCATCCAGCACATCCGCCTCACGCCATTCAATCTTTTCAAGATAGGCATCTGGCTTATCCGTATAGAAGCCGAAAATCTTTCTCAGAGGCTCTAATCGGCTGGTTTTACGCCTGATAGCCACCACTTTATCTTGCTCCTGAAGTAAGTGCCAGAGCAAATGTCCACCTACCAAACCGGTAGCACCTGTAACTAAAATCATCATATGAATTAAAAAATTTCGTCAAAATTACAGAAAGAAAATGTACTTTTGTGTGTTTTATCATTAAATTGAGAATTTATATGCAAAATATATGTGTTTATTGTGCGTCCAGTACGCAATCTCGTCCAGTTTATTTTGAAGCAGCAGCAACTTTGGGTAAAATCCTTGCTGAAAACAAGCTTCGATTGATATTTGGAGGTGGCGGTCGTGGCTTGATGGGTAAAATTGCTGATAGCATTTTGGAGCACGGCGGTGAGGCTGTGGGTGTTATGCCTTCTTTTATGATGGATGTGGAGTGGAATCATCCTGGAGTTACGAAGATGATTTTGGTGGATACTATGCACCAACGCAAGGAGAAGCTAGCACAAATGGCGGATGCAATTGTCGCGCTGCCAGGCGGTTGCGGTACGATGGAGGAGCTACTGGAGGTCATCACCTGGAAGCGTCTGGGATTGTTCACGCAGCCCATCATCATCTGTAATATCGAGGGCTATTTCGACCCGCTCATTGCGATGTTGGAGCGTTCGGTGGAGGAGCAGTTTATGCGCCCAGAGCACCTGCAAATGTGGACAGTTGTTGAGCAGCCCGAGGAGGTACTAGAGGCTATCAAAACCGCAACGCAGTGGGACAAAAACGCTAAAGATTTTGCAGCCTTATAAGACTGATTTTTAAAGCATTATGCCTGAAAGTGTTCTACATATACCTCTCTATCATCAAACTTGGGTGATTGCACTCATGCTCGCCCTGTTTGTCGTTTTTGTATTGGCCTTTATGCGCTCGCATAATTGGCTAGTTAGTCTGTACGAAAACTTCTCAAAAGCGCATATTTCGAGCTCTTCAACAATCAAACGCACAGCAGAAGAGCAGCAGTCACGTCTCCTTATGACCATCTTTTCAAGTGCCACTATAGTCTTGTATATTGGTATGTATGCCTCAAATTTCATAGAAATTAATTTTTTAATATTTTTAAAGATTTTTGCGCTTACCATCGGGTTTATACTCATCAAAGAGCAAGTTGCACGGTTTATTGGCTTTGTTTTCTTTTCTAAAGATGCGGTTAAATTAGCAACTGAACAATACTTAAATCTTGTATTCTTATTTTCGACTATCCTTTATCCTCTCTTGGTTTTAAGATGCTTTTGGCTTGAAAATATTCATACTCAATGGATAGACTTAAGTGCCCTCATTTTACTGGGATTAGCAGTTCTTCTTATCATTATTATCCTTTTTCAATTTTTTTACAAAAATATCTTAGACGGTTTACATATATTGTTGTATCTTTGCACACTCGAAATTTTACCCTATTTTGGGATGTATTATGCCTTCCAATGGGTGATGATTGGATAGTAAACTAAATTCTTTATAGCCTTGAAAATTAAGAAGATATTGGTTTCTCAACCACAGCCTCAAGGTGAAAAATCCCCTTATTTTGACATTGCAGAGAAATACAAAATAAAGGTTGATTTTCATCAATTTATAAAAGTTGAACCTCTAAGCACTAAAGAATTTCGTGCACAACGAATTTCAATTTTAGACTATTCAGCTATTATTTTCAATGCCAAACAAGGTATTGATCATTTTTTCAATTTGTGTGAAGAAATGCGTATCACCATGCCCGAAAGCATGAAGTATTTCTGTATTTCCGAATCTGTTGCGGTTTATTTACAACATTATATCAACTACAGAAAACGCAAGGTGTTTTACGGTACAACAGGTAAACACCCCGAGTTTATCGCCGTTTTGAATAAACATGCAAGCGAAAAGTTCTTATTCATCACGCCTGAGGTTTTAAATGATGAAATCATCAATGCTTTGGATGGTTCTAAAATCACCTATACGAAAGCAGTAATGTATAGAACTGTGACCAATGAATATACTCCTAAAGAGGACTTTGATTACGATATGATATTGTTTTTTACTCCTCTTGGTGTTCAATCTTTACTGGAAAACTTCCCTAACTTCAAACAGGGGGAAACGCAGATTGCTAGCTTCGGTGCTTCTACAGCTGCTACCGTCAAAAACTTAGGTTTACGCCTTGATTTAGAGGCTCCTACCAAGGAATTTCCATCTATGACTATGGCATTGGATGCACATCTAAAAGAACATTTCAAAAAATAAGATTATATAAGATATTTCAGTATTGATAAGCTATTCCCAAAAGTTGCGAAAAAGTCGTACTTTTGGGAATTCTTTTTAAGATGATATGCAAAGACCAAATTCATTTCCAAAATCAGAACGTTTATGTGGGGAAATTCGCATTGCTAAACTATTTGCTGAAGGAAAGGCTTTTATTGCATATCCCTTTCGTATCGTGTATCAAGCTACCACTCAACCTGCTGATGCTCCAGTAAAAGTGCTGATTTCTGCCCCTAAAAAGAAGTTTAAAAAAGCAACCGACAGAAATCGCATTAAACGGCAAATGCGTGAAGCTTACCGATTCAACAAACATCATTTAGTGGATGTGTGTAAAGAAAAGAACATCTATCTACAAATTGCTATCACCTATGTAGCAAATGAAAAATTAGATTTTAAGCTCATGAACGAAAAAATGGTAGTTGCCCTCACTAAAATCATTCAACAAATTGAATCATGAAAAAACTCCTTCGACAGCTCATTTTGTTGCCCATTTACTTCTATCAAAAAGCAATATCGCCCTTATTTCCACCGAGTTGCAGATACACCCCAACTTGTTC
>CAYVWK010000048.1:0-5197 GCA_964455235.1 uncultured Paludibacter sp. | reverse complement strand
GGCTTAAGAAATTGGCTATTTGATGTGGGAATCTTATCATCAAAAGAAAAAAATACAGCTCTGATTACAGTGGGGAACCTCACTGTTGGGGGTACAGGAAAAACGCCTCACGTTGAATTTATCATTTCAGAATTGAACTCACTTTTTAGGGTCGCAGTGCTTAGTCGTGGCTATAAACGCAAAACCAAAGGCTTTGTTTTAGCTGATAAACACTCAGATGCCAAACAGATAGGCGATGAACCTTTTCAAATCTATCAGAAATTTAGAAATATACCTGTAGCTGTCGCTGAAGATAGAAATGAAGGTGTGGATAAGCTATTAGATTTGCATCATAACTTGGATGCTATCATTTTAGATGATGCCTTTCAGCACCGAAAAATACGTGCAGGATTATCCATTTTACTTACGGATTATAACCGCTTGCATACCCGTGACAGCCTGCTTCCAGGAGGCAATTTACGTGAATCAGCTAAGGGCAGCAAACGCGCTGACATCATCATCGTAACTAAATGCCCATCGCATATTAAACCAATAGACATGCGGGTTATAGAGCATGAAATCAGACCCAGCATCTATCATTCTATTTATTTTTCGAGTTATACTTACGACGAACCGCTACCTTTATTTGTGCGCTATGCCGATAAACATTGGGTTTTCAGAAATATCAAAAAGAAAAAAGCATCTATACTTTTAGTCACAGGTATTGCTAACCCTAAAATGATAGTCAGTCATTTGAAAGAATATACAGATGATTTGCGAACCATACGATTTAAAGACCACCACGACTTCACCAAAAAGAACATAGCACAGATAGAAAGTGAGTTTTTCAAGATAGAAAATTCAGAAAAATTGATACTGATTACGGAAAAAGATGGTGCGCGACTTATCAAAAACAAACTTTTGCCCAACTCATTAAAATATTATATATTTGTTCTCCCTATACGGGTGAGAATTTTAAATGACAAAGAAACATCATTCATTAAAAAGATTACAGATTATGTTACAGAAAATTCAGGAAACCGCAAATTATCTAAACGGTTTAATCAAAACAAATCCTAAAGTTGGAATTATTTTAGGTACTGGCTTAGGAAATTTAGTCACTCAACTTACCGACACATTAGAAATCCCATACGACACCATTCCCAACTTCCCCGTTTCAACGGTGGAAGGGCACAGTGGCAAATTGATCGCTGGCAAATTAGGTGATGTTGAAGTGCTGGCTATGCAAGGCCGTTTCCACTTCTATGAAGGCTATAATATGAAGGAAGTGACTTTCCCTGTGCGCGTTATGAAAGCTATCGGTATCGAGACTTTGATGGTTTCTAATGCGGCTGGTGGTACTAATCCTGATTTTGAAATAGGCGATTTGATGATTATTACTGACCATCTAAACTTATTTCCAGAGCACCCACTGACTGGCAAAAATTACAATGAATTAGGTCCACGCTTCCCAGATATGAGTGAGGCTTATTCAAAAGATTTAATTGCAAAAGCGAAAGAAATCGCTAAGAAAAACAACATTAAAGTTGTAGAAGGCATTTATGCTGGCACCTCTGGTCCAACTTTCGAGACTCCTGCTGAATACGTGTATTTCAGAGTTGTAGGTGGTGATGCTGTAGGTATGAGCACCGTTCCCGAAGTGATAGTGGCTAACCATTCAGGTATGAAGGTATTTGGTATGTCCATTATTACTGACTTAGGCGTTCCAGGTAAAATCGTTGAGGTTTCTCATGAGGAAGTTCAAGAAATTGGTAATCAAGTGCAACCACTTATGACATTGATATTTAAAGAATTGGTTGCAAGTTTATAAGCACAATTCCTTTCTATTTCACAGACTTTACAAACTGAAACCCTATCTTTGCAGTCGGTTTTATACCCCATAACGATTAGATTATGAATATATTTCAAGATACGGGAAAGTATATGTTGCTGATGAAGCGCGTATTAACTTGGCCTGATAGGTGGAAAATGTTTTTCAGACAACTTCCTAAAGAATTGGAAAAACTAGGTTTAGAGTCGCTGCCTATCGTAATAATTATCTCGATTTTTATCGGGGCAATTATGACAATTCAGACAAAGCTTAACACAGAAAACCCGATGCTGCCAACATACAGCACGGGTTTAGTTACGCGCGACACTTTGCTTTTAGAGTTTTCATCCACCATCCTATGCTTAATTTTAGCTGGAAAAATTGGATCAAATATCGCCTCTGAAATTGGCACCATGCGCATCACCGAACAGATTGATGCACTGGAGATTATGGGTGTTAATTCAGCAAATTACCTTATCCTGCCCAAAATCGTTGCTTTTGTAGTGATGATGCCTTTTTTAGTGATTTTCAGCATGGCAATTGGTTTGTTTGGAGGTTATTTGGTAGGGGTTTTTAGTGATGTCATAACGACGGCCGACTACCTACTCGGGGTGCAATATGCCTTTATTCCCTATTATGTATTCTATTCTTTGGTAAAATCTCTTGCCTTCGCCTTTATTATCTCCTCTGTATCAGCTTATTATGGCTATTACGCTTATGGTGGAGCTTTAGATGTTGGTAAAGCCAGCACTAGCGCAGTAGTAAATAGCAGCATCTTGATTTTATTCTTCAACCTACTGATAACCAATCTGATGTTGAATTAAAAGCAGGTACAATCATTTCAATTCAAATAGCAATTTATAAAGATGATTTCAGTACAAAATGTAGATAAAATATTTGGTGATAATCATGTGTTGAAGAGTGTTTCAGCAGAGTTTGAAGCAGGTAAAACAAATATGATTATCGGGGCAAGCGGTTCGGGCAAAACGGTGCTGATGAAAAGCATCATCGGACTGCACCGCATAGAGGGCGGACGCATTGAGTATGATGGGCGTAACCTCCCTGATATGCGTATGCGCGAAATTCGTCAGCTGCGCCGTGAAGTGGGTATGCTCTTCCAAGGATCGGCTTTGTTTGATTCGCTAACTGTCCTTGAAAATGTGATGTATCCGCTGGAGATGTTTTCGCAAACAAGCATAGAGGAGATGAAGGAGCGTGCAATTTTTTGTCTGCGCCGCGTCAATCTTCCCGAACATTCCTACCACCTTGCACCTTCAGAAATTAGTGGTGGTATGCAGAAAAGGGTGGCTATTGCGCGTGCTATCTCCCTGCAACCCAAATACTTATTCTGCGATGAACCCAACTCTGGCTTAGACCCACAAACTTCGCTCATCATCGACCAGCTCATAAAAGAGCTAACCCACGAATTTAATATCACCACCATCATCAACTCTCACGATATGAACTCCGTCATGGAAATTGGCGAGCATATTATCTTCATCAACAAAGGTGTTAAAAGTTGGGAAGGAAGTAAAGAAGATATCTTTCATGTTGATAATGAAGAGCTTAATAACTTCGTCTTTGCCTCAAATTTGTATAAGATGGTGAAGAGGGCGAATGAATGATTATCTATTGTTTAATTTCTTAAAATAAATCACATAAAAAATATTGATTTACCCTTCCTTTCGGATATATAAATAAACAAGTAAATTTTCACGATTGCCGCGGGAATTTATAACCCGAAGCTCTCTTATTTGCAAATTTTTAATCCGATAAAAACAGCTTTTTCCCCTTTGTTTTTCAATAAATTTTTCGTATATTTACCCCATATTTCCGTTCTCGCTGAAATAAAAATATATAAACCAAATACAAACCATAAAAACACAACGCCTTATGGAAACAATACTTACCCCACCATACTGTTTAGCAGGTGTATAGCTGAGGCTGTGCGCCGAAGATTATTCAATGAAAATAAAATAATTATTTTATACAGAAAAGAAAATTCAAACATCATGAAAAAGAAAAAATTATTTTTAATTATTCCGTTCCTATTTTTGGTAATGGGAATGATGAGTGGATGTGAAAAAGATGAGGCACTACCTCATTACGAAGCAAAAGGTCGAGTGCTTGGAACTACGACTGGATGCTACGGACATGCCGTATATATTGAAGTGGAAAATCCCAAAGGGATTGGCAGAAAAGGAAGTTTTTCTGATGCCGGCTGGGAATATGAAAATGCTATCAGTGTACCTTATTTCGATAAAGTTAATTTACCTACGGAACTAATGAAAGAAGGTACGTGGTTGCATTTTGAGTACAGGGAAATGACAGAGGAAGACGGCAAAAGAGGGTTATTTGTACAAGACAACCCCCCATTCTGTCTTTTCTTTTATGGGCCGCCAGCTGCAGAAGTTTATATTATTACAAGAATTATAAAACATAAATAACAAAACTATGAAAAATATTTACATATCCATCATCCTTTTTATGGCAACTTTGAATTTGTTTGGACAGGAAACTTATTATTGGTCAGGAGGTAAAAAGCAAGTATTAACTGAAGTGGAAAACAAATATGTTGTTAAGTTTTCTTCTTTAAGTACTCGCCAACAAGCGCGGCAAGAATTAAGCAAGAACAAAGATATAATTTTATCTCAGGAATTAAGAAAAACCGCAGATATCATTATTTGCAAGCAAATGAAACTTGCTGATGTTCAAAGACAATCTGGCGTGATTGATGCAATACCTGCTTTCTCTTTGAACAATAGGACTGTTTATATGACAGGCGAAATTCTGCTGGAACCTCAAACTGGAGTAGATATAAGCCAAATTATAAGTTTGGTTAACTATGAAGTGGAAATTACCCGAAGAAGCAAATACAATACCTATGTATTGGAAGCTAAAAATTGGGGAAAACTATTTGAGTATGCGAACAAAATATACGAAAGCGGATTAGTGAAATACTGTCATCCAAATTTTACTTTTCCACACATCAAGATGCAATCAACTAATGATCCTCTTTATCCTCAACAGTATTATCTGAATAATACTGGACAATTGGAAGGCTCTGTTAATATCGATATTAACGCACCAGAAGCATGGAGTATTACAAGCGGAAATAGCGCCATCAGAGTTGCCGTAATAGATGACGGAGTAGAAGCCCACGAAGATATGGCTGGTCGTTTGCTACCCGGCTATACTTCAAGGTTTTCACAAGCGAATCCAAACACAAATGGTGCTCCAAACAATAATAATCCGCCAGCTACACTTATCTCTGGTGATGCAGACGCTCCCATCGGACACGGACAAGCTTGCGCGGGTATTATTGCCGCTAATCATAATAATATTGGGATAAGGGGGATTGCACCACTAACAATGATTATTCCTATC
>CAYVWK010000047.1:0-14204 GCA_964455235.1 uncultured Paludibacter sp. | reverse complement strand
TCTTGTAAGCGCGACCATCGCTGTTTGACAGCATCTTGAAAACGCGGATATTTCACAATTTCGGGTAGCCAATGCGATGAAAACTGAATGTCCTGATAAATAAATTTATGTTTGTGTCGGAACGCATTGCCAAAATCCCACACGGGACCGAAAAAAATCTTTGTGTCACTCCCCCTATCTTTTGAAAAAAAGCAACTTCCATTAAAGGACTCGGTATTACCCGTGATTTCCTGAATAATGTAGAAATCAACCAAGGTATTCAGATCGATAAAATCTTCCCAACGGTTGTTGTTTTTGTCTGCCAAATAAATAGCATTTTCCGTTTGTTGCAAGAAATCACGAATATAAGCTTCCTGCACGGGTGACATGCTATCAGGTGATTTGACTGTAAACCTCGGAACCCGCGTAGTTGATACCTGTCTGGGATCCTCATAATTATCTATTTCCACAAGCCAACCTCCAGTTACCAGTTCTGGATTGGTTTCATCGTCCTTCTGTTCGACAACATTGACACGCACAGAAGATACTTTCACATGGTCGGTTAGGAAATAAAGTCCGTGATAAGCACCATTTAGTATCAGTTCCACTGGCTCCTGCAAAGGTGTATATGCCATGCCTAAGAGACGACTCAATTTGAAACCCACTTCATTGCGCAAAAACGTATTATCATCGGCATGTGCCAACAGAGCGTAGCTTTTGTCAGTTGTCATACCGAGCAATGAGGCTTTTTTAGTCATTTTTAGACGGTAAGGCTTCTTATCAAAACTTTTCCACGTGTAATTCCCGCGCCCTCTCACTTCAGTGGTAACAGGTGTTTCTTTACTTCCCACCGAGGTGTAGCTTGGAATATTATCGGCATCAATATAAAAGCTTGCATTGATGTAATAATCTTTCGTGTTGATTACAGCATTATTTTCTGTGTTTAGCCATAAAACAGGTAATGTCCCAGAGTACATACTCGATGCAAGAATCCAGTTTCCTTGCGCCCAATTACTGTTCGACGAAGGTGTGTAGGTTCCTCCGACAATCATCGCTGCATCGGTTGTGGCGGTTCTGTTTACAATCAAGGTTTTACTTACATACTCTTTCATGTCCGAAAATCCCATATTCGAGAATGTTCCAGTGGGGAGGTTTGTAGCACAAAAACAATAACGGTAAACATTATTCACATTATTTGGAATGATAAGTTCCCAAATATCACCTTCTTTCAACGAAAGATTAAGAAGTGTGTGTGAAGCAGGAGTGTCTGTTCCATAAAGGAATTGTATGTTCTCATACCTAGTTTTTGAATTATCAAAATAATAGGTTCCAGCTGTAATATTCAGTGCGCTCAAAAAAGCCACCGAACTGCAAGAGAAAATAAGTAAGAAAATTAGTTTTCGCATTCGGCAAATTTACGGATTAGGGGTTATTCATCTATTAAAATAGATAATAAAATACATTTTTATATATGCAAACGTTTGCGGAGATGCCCTAATTTGCGTCTTTTTATTGAAAAAATTGCACCATCTTATCCATTTTTACAATCCAATTTGTGCCTTTTTGTGTGGCTTTGTGGTGGAATAGTGTAAAATAAACTATGGAAACTGGTTTTTTTTGCTGATATTTGCATCCTGAAATTTTAATCTAACCCTTTCAAAAAAATTGTAACTATGAACCAAATCTCTTCTTATGAGCTTGCGCTCAATTTTGCGCTGCAAACGAATAAAAATATCTTCCTGACAGGTAAAGCTGGTACGGGCAAGACTACCTTTTTGCATAATCTGAAAAAGGTGACTTCCAAGCAGGTTGCTATTGTGGCGCCGACTGGTGTGGCGGCTATTAATGCAGGGGGTGTGACTTTGCACTCTTTTTTTCAGTTGCCGCTCAATCCGTTTATTCCTACTGCTGAAGGACGCAAACATCTTATCGAAACAAGTAAAATGCGTACTTTCAAGCGGCGTATTCTGCAGGAATTGGAACTTCTTATCATTGATGAGATAAGCATGGTGCGTGCTGATGTGCTGGATGCTATTGATGCAGTGCTGCGGCATGTGCGCTATAATCACCGCGAACCCTTTGGCGGCGTGCAGGTGATTTTGATAGGGGATATGTTTCAACTTTCGCCTGTAGCTAAGGATGATGAATGGCAGTTGCTGTCTACTTACTATCGCTCTCCGTATTTTTTTGATAGTCATGTAATTCAGGAAAAACACCCTGTCTATATTGAGTTGGATAAAATCTACCGTCAGTCGGATAAGAGTTTTATTCATATTTTAAATGAAGTGCGTAATAATCAACTTAGCGATGCCAGTATGCAAGTGCTCAAAAGTCGCTATAATCCTGGTTTTCAGCCGAAAGATGATGATGGCTATATCACTTTGACTACTCATAACTATAAAGCAGATCAAATCAATGCGGAGGAATTGGCTCAATTAAAGGGGAACCCGTTCGTCTTAAAAGCTAAGGTAGAAGGCGATTTCCATGAGAAGAATTATCCTACTGAAAAAGAATTATACCTGAAAATTGGAGCAAAAGTGATGTTGATAAAAAATGATACAGAAACTCCTCGTCGTTTTTACAATGGTAAAATAGGTATAGTTGAAGCTTTTGAGGAGGGTGTGGTGTCGGTTTATTGTGCTGATGATGATACAACGATTGATGTTACTCCTATGGATTGGGAAAATATTCGCTATAGTGTAGATGAAAAAACGAAGCAAATTGAAGAAGATATTGCCGGGAAATTCACACAATATCCACTACGTTTGGCGTGGGCAATCACCATTCATAAGAGTCAGGGGTTGACATTCGACAAAGCTATCATTGATGCAGGTCAGGCTTTTGCCAGCGGTCAGGTCTATGTGGCTTTGAGTAGGTGCACCAATTTAGAGGGCATGGTGCTGCTCAGCCAAATCAACCCTTTCAGTATAGAAAATGATAAGGAAATACTGGAACATGAAAAACTAAGGCCTACTTTTGATGCATTGGAAAATGAGTTTGAAAAGTCGCGTCAAGAGTTTCGCCTTTTTTCACTCAAAATTTTGTTTGATTTTCAGAAATCATTGCGACAACTTACTAGATTTATTAAATCAGTTCAAGATGTGGAATCCTCGTTTAATAAGGAAACCATGGAGTTTTTGCAGGAGTTGAAGGTGCAACTGACTGAATTAGAGGAGGTTGGTAGTCGTTTTTCCCTTCAATTGGATAGGCAGTTCGGTGGTTTTGAATTTGATGAGGCTTTTCTTGCTGAACGCATACATGCGGCAAGTACGTATTTCATTGAAAAATTGAGTGTTTTCATCAAAACTATCCAGCAATCACCAGCAGTTACGGATAACAGGGATAATGCAAAAATGTATGATGAAGGTTTGAAAGAGCTTTTCTCGAATCTGACACAGCAAATGTATATCATTAAAAAACTGGAGAATCCTTTCTCAGTCGAACAGTATTTTAATATCAAGAATAACTTTATTGTGCCTGATTTCAATATCAAATCCTATTCTAAATCACATAAACCCAAAAATATCAAATCGGAGCATCCTATTTTATATCATCGATTATTAGAATTAAGAAATCGCATCAATGATGAAACGGGTGCACCTATATATATTATAGCTCAAACTCGAAGTATAGAGGAAATGGCTGATTTTCTGCCACTTACAGAAAAGGAATTGTTGAAAATTCATGGCTTTGGTAAAGTTAAAGTAGAGCGATATGGGAAGCAATTTTTAAAATTGATAGAAGAATATTGTGTCGAAATCAATTTAACCTCTCGATTATTTGAGAAAGAAGAGTAGTCTTAACTTATAAATCCTAACTATTAGATTGATTTTTCAAACAAAAATCAATTTTTCTATGGCTAAAACAAAAAAAGTATTACCTTTGCGAATCAAATAAATAAAGAAAAAATTATTTATTTGCATAGAAAAATATCAGTATAAAAATCAATCAATTACTATTTTACTATATCAATTTTACATCGTATGAAGAAGCATAATTTTAATGCGGGACCCTCAATTTTGCCTCGCGAAGTGATAGAAGACACGGCACAAGCAGTTCTAGATTTTAACGGTTCTGGCTTGTCGGTTTTAGAAATATCACACCGTGCAAAAGACTTCCAACCTGTTGTTGATGAAGCCGTTGCTCTTTTTAAAGAACTATTATCTATACCTGAAGGTTATTCGGTAATATTTCTTGGGGGTGGGGCGAGCTTACAGTTTTGCATGATACCTTTCAATTTAATGGAAAAGAAATCAGCTTACTTAAATACAGGAACTTGGGCAAGTAAGGCATTGAAAGAAGCAAAAGGATTTGGTGAAACAGTCGAAGTGGCTTCTTCTAAAGATAAAAATTTCAACTATATACCTAAGGATTACGTCATCCCTACTGACGCGGATTATTTTCATATCACAACCAATAACACCATTTTTGGTACAGAGATTTTGGAAGATATAGATTCGCCAGTTCCTTTGGTTGCGGATATGTCGTCTGATATTTTTTCACGGCCTATAGATGTATCCAAATATGGAATTATTTATGGTGGTGCACAAAAAAACTTGGCTCCAGCAGGAGTTAGTTTTGTTATTATTAAAGATGAAATTTTAGGCAAAGTGAGCCGTCATATCCCTTCTATGTTGAATTATCAAATTCACATTGATAATGGTTCTATGTTCAATACACCTCCAGTATTACCTATTTACAGTGCTATGCTAACTTTGCGCTGGCTGAAAGCTAATGGTGGTGTTGCTGAAATGGAAAAACGTAATATAGCAAAGGCTGAACTGCTTTATAATGAGATAGATAGAAATCCACTATTTGTAGGAACAGCTGCTAAAGAAGATCGTTCACGTATGAATATCTGTTTCGTAATGGCTCCAGAATACGCAGACTTAGAAGCTGAATTTATGAAGTTTGCTACTGAACGTGGTATAGTTGGCATCAAAGGTCATCGCTCTGTAGGTGGTTTCCGCGCTTCTACATACAATGCTTTACCGATTGAAAGTGTACAAGCTTTAGTAGATTGCATGCAAGAATTTGAAAAACAAAAATTATCATGAAAGTACTGATTGCAACGGATAAACCATTTGCGAAAGTAGCTGTAGATGGTATCAGAAAAGAAATCGAAACGGCTGGTTTTGAATTGGTATTATTAGAAAAATATACTGCTAAACAGGAATTAATTGATGCTGTTGTGGATGTTGATGCTATCATTGTTCGTAGTGATATTGTTGACGCAGAGGTGATTACAGCTGCTAAAAACCTGAAGATAGTAGTAAGAGCTGGTGCTGGTTACGATAATGTAGACCTTGAAGCTGCCACTGCTGCTGATGTCTGCGTGATGAATACACCAGGACAAAATTCCAATGCGGTTGCTGAATTGGTATTTGGGCTACTTGTCTTTGCTATGCGTGGCATGTATAGTGGTGGTGCAGGTTCTGAGCTAAAAGGTAAAAAACTGGGCATACATGCTTATGGCAATGTGGGTCGTAATGTTGCACGCATCGCTAAAGGGTTTGGTATGGAGCTGTTTGCTTACGATGCTTTCTGTGCGGATGATATTATTCTTAACTATGGCGTTACACCAGTTCGTTCAGCGGAAGAATTATACGAAAAGTCAGATATTGTTTCTCTTCACATTCCTGCTACAGCAGAAACCAAGCAGTCCATCAATAAAAACTTATTGAATAGAATGCCTGAAGGTGCAGTTTTGATTAATACTGCCAGAAAGGAAGTTATCAACGAAGCTGAAATACTTGAGTTGATGCTTGAACGTCCTGATTTTAAATATATGACGGATATTAAACCTGATAATCATCAGGAAATGCTTGAAAAATTCTCTAATAGATATTTCTCAACACCTAAGAAAATGGGTGCTCAAACGCAAGAAGCGAATATCAATGCAGGAATAGCGGCTGCTCAGCAGATTGTTGATTTCCTAAAAAACGGTAATAGACGCTTCCAAGTAAATTAAGGATACGCTTCACACAGCATATCAAACCGCTATCAAGCCCTGAATGATTACATTCAACTTGATGGCGGTTTATTTTTTCCTGCTCTTGCTCTTAGGATTTGATTTTTGCTTAGGAGTACTCGTAAGCTTTTGTTTATTAGGATCTTGTGGTTGATCAGCTAGTGCGAAATCCAATTGTTTTTTAGTCAAATCAGCTTTGGCTACACGTATGGTTATTTCATCACCCAATTGATATTTTTTATTGAAACGACGACCTACTAAACAATAGTTCTTCTCATCAAAAGTATAATAATCATCATCTAAATCACGAATAGGAATCATACCTTCGCATTTGTTTTCAACCAACTCAACATAAATCCCCCATTCGGTGATTCCTGAAATAACGCCATCGAAGACTTCACCCAAGTGCTCCGACATAAATTCAACTTGTTTATATTTGATGGAAGCGCGCTCTGCATTGGCTGCTAACTGCTCCATATCGGAACTATGCTTACAAAGATCTTCGTACTCATTGGCGTTTACGCTCTTACCATCAGCAAGATAACGATCGAGTAAACGATGTGCCATCATATCAGGATAACGGCGGATAGGTGAGGTAAAATGGCTGTAATACTCGAAAGCCAAGCCGTAATGTCCTATGTTTTTGGTAGTGTAAATCGCTTTTGCCATCGAGCGAATTGCCAGCGTTTCAACTAAGTTTTGCTCCTTGGTCCCCTGCACTTCATCTAATAAATTATTGATAGAGGAGGATATAGCTGATAATTTACCCGTAGTGCGTAATTTATATCCAAATTTCTGAATGAATTGAGAAAAGTTTTGCAGCTTATTGATGTCTGGAACATCATGTATTCGGTAGATAAAAGTTTTAGCACGTTTGCCTTTTCCTGGGCGACCAATATGCTGAGCAACCGTTTTATTTGCCAACAACATAAACTCTTCAATCAAGTGGTTGGCTTCCTTTTGTTCCTTAAAGATGACTGACAAAGGTTTGCCTTTTTCGTCAATATCAAACCCAACTTCTATCCTTTCAAAACTAATAGCACCAGCACCAAAACGCTGCTCTCTCAGTTGTTTAGCCAATGAGTTCAGTTGTAGCATGTCATTTTTGAAATCGCCCTTACCTGTTTCGATGATGTCTTGTGCTTCTGCATACGTAAAACGTCTTTTGCTTCGGATAACGGTTTTAGCAATCCGATAGTCTATTACTTCTGCATGGTCATTCATCTGAAACACAACGGAATAGCATAATTTATCTTCATTAGGTCGCAAGGAGCATATCCCATTCGACAAATGTTCGGGCAGCATAGGAATGGTGCGGTCAACCAAATAAACAGAAGTCGCTCGTTCCCTTGCTTCTTTCTCAATGATAGATCCAGGTTTCACATAATGCGTTACGTCTGCAATATGAACGCCTACTTCCCACAAACCATTTTCTAGTTTCTGAATAGAAAGCGCATCATCAAAATCTTTCGCGTCATGTGGGTCGATAGTGAAAGTATTTACCTTCCTCATATCCAAACGCTTAGCTATTTCCTCTTTGGTAATGCCATCTGTTAACTTATTAGCAGCAGCTTCCACATTTTCAGGATATTTATAGGGCAGTCCAAACTCCACCAAAATAGCATGCATCTCTGTGTCATTATTACCCTTAGTCCCCAGTATATCAATGACTTCACCCACAGGGTTTTTCCTTCCAGGCTCCCATTTCATTAGTTTTACAACTACTACTTGACCATTTTTGGCATTTTTTACTTTATCCCTTGGAATGAAAATATCATAGGGCATCGCACGATTCTCTGATATTAGAAATGCATAATGATCGCTTAAATCTAAGGTTCCAACAAAGGTATCTCGTGCTCGCTTGATAATATCAACCACCTCTCCTTCAGGGTCTTGCCCTTTTCTTTTAGCATAAAGAAAAACCTTCACTTTATCATTTGCTAAAGCTTGGTTGGTTTTTCTTTCAGGGATGAAAACGGGTTCGCCGCCATCATCAGGAATTAAATAAGTCTTAAAACCTTGTCGCTCAATAGTTCCTGTTACATATCCACCGCGTGAATTTAATTTGAATTTTCCCCTTGAAATTTCAACTATATATTCTTCGTCCCACAGGTTGAAAAGCAACTCTCTGACGAATGTGGTTTGCGATTCATTGGTAATTCCCAAGGATTTCGCTATTTGTCTGTAGGTATAATTTTTCTCTGGATTGTCAGCAAAAAGATTGACAATCAGCTGTAGAAGCTCGTTACGCGGTATACGCGAACTAGTCTGTTTATTTTTTTTGTTTCTACTCATAATATGTTATTTTGAACAAATGTACAAATTTTAAAATTGATTTCGTGTTTTGATGAAAAAACCGTAATTTCGTGTGCTTTCTGATATCAAATTTAATTTATTATTTCTATATGAAAAAGAAAATAGCTTTTATCATTAATCCTATTTCAGGAGTAAACTTTAAGGACAAATTGCCTGATTTACTGATGGATAAAATTGATAAGCGTATTTTTGATGCTGAAGTTGTTGTCACTGAATATCGTTTACACGGTCAGGAATTAGCCAAGCAATATGCAGCTGCTAACTACTATGCTGTGATAGCAGTTGGTGGCGATGGTACGGTGAATGAAGTGGCATCCTCGCTTCGGCACACTAACACCGCTTTGGGCATCATCCCCAACGGTTCGGGCAATGGCTTGGCGCGTCACCTCCAAATCCCCATGAATATCAGCAAAGCTATCGAACATCTCAACCAGTCAGAAATCATCCAAGTTGATTATGGCTTAGTCAACGATCGTCCTTTTTTCTGCACCTGCGGAACAGGCTTCGATGCGTATGTCAGCACTGAGTTTGCCAAAGGCGAACATCGCGGCATCTTGACTTATTTGGAGAAAATCATCAAAGGTTATTTTAATTACAAACCACAAAATTACCATCTTGTAGGTGATAATATTGATATTCAATCCAAAGCTTTTTTACTCACTTTTGCCAATGCTTCTCAATGGGGAAATAATGCTTATATAGCCCCAAAAGCCAGTGTACAAGATGGTTGTATGGATATTTCTATTTTAAGTAAGTTGCCCATTATCTCTATTCCGTCCATTGCTATTCAGCTGTTTACCAAGACGGTAGATAAAGATTTTCTGATGACTACCTTGCGGGCATCCTCTGTAACGCTATACAGAGAAACGGCAGGTCCTTTTCATTTTGATGGCGAACCTTATGAAGAAGGCACTCAAATCAAGGTGAAAATGGTGAAAGAAGGTCTAAAGGTTTTGGTAAAAAAGCGGTTTTGATGATTCTATTTCTAACGTTAATTCTATTCTCATCAGCTAAATTTCCTTTGAATTTCTTCCATCGTCCAGATGCTCATAATCGTTTTGCCATCTGGCGTATGATTGTGCACGGGACAAGCAAACAACTGATCCACTAAATCCGTCATTTCTTCTCGACTTAAAGCCTGACCGTTTTGAATGGCAGTTGTTTCTGCTAATGCAAGTGCAATCTGCTCATGTACAATAGTTTGCGCATCTCCAGTAGCATTTTTAACCCTCTCTACTATATCGTTGATAAGTGGGATAACACCAGAAGTAGATTTTATAATAGCTGGCATCCCTTTAATTTGATATAAGTGGGTAGATGCAGATGTATCTGTCTCAATTTCAAAACCTAGATAACCCAATTCAGTCTTTACTTGTTCGAAAAACAAATAATCTTCAGGCAATAATTCTAGTGTTTCAGGAAATAATAATTGCTGTGAAAAGCCTTTCTTTTCTTGGATGTTTTTCAGAAATTGTTCAAATAGGATACGAATATGTGCCCTCCTTTGATTAATCATCAACATCCCTGATTTAACAGATGTGATGATGTATTTGTTCTTCAACTGAAAATAAATGCCTGTTGTTTCAGTACTTTCACTTGTTTTTTGAGAAAATATAGTTGTACTGCTTTCAGCCTTCAACTCTCTATTAACTTCCTGTTTTTCAAAACCTTTGTATAATTCACCCCATTGCATTTCAGGTCGTTTATAGCTACCTGAAAAAGGGTTATAAGCTGGATTGAAATTTACTTTCGGTTGAATAATATTTGCATCGGAACGATGTACAGGAATTTCGGGAGCATCTTTTCTATCAAAATCAATAGAAGGAACTATGTTGAATTTTCCTAAAGCTTCTTTTACGGCAGCAGATAAAATCGACCAAATAGCTTGTTCATTTTCAAACTTAATTTCAGTTTTTGTAGGATGAATATTCACATCTATGGTCTGCGGATCGACTTCAAAATAAATGAAATAGGCTGGGTTTTCCTCATCTGGAATCAACTGATTATAAGCCAAGCTAATTGCTCTATTGAAGTAAGGGTGGCGCATATAGCGACCATTCACAAAAAAATACTGATGTGCTTGTTTCTGTGCAGCCTCAGGTCTTCCAACAAAACCATGAATTTTGACTAAACTTGTGTCTGTTTCAATATTGAGAAGATATTGGCTGATTTTCCTTTTTACGGTGCCAAAAATCTGTTCAATTCGTTGTTTGATAGGAGCAGGATTTAGACGGTATATTTCATCATCACCATCATAATAAGAAAACTCAATATCAGGATAAACTAAGACTATGCGATAAAATTCGGTTAGCAGATGGCGTTTTTCAACATTATCTGACTTCAGAAAACGGCGACGAGCAGGTACATTGAAAAAGAGGTTCTTCACTAAAAACGAGCTGCCTTTATCGCACATGCAAGACTCCTGACGGAAAATGCGACTACCTGCAATTTCGATAAAAGTCCCCAATTCATCTTCCTCACGACGTGTACGTAATTCCACCTGAGCAATTGCAGCTATAGAAGCCAATGCTTCACCCCTAAAACCCATCGTACGGATTGCAAAGAGATCATTTGCTTCCTTGATTTTTGAAGTAGCATGACGCTCAAACGCTAAGCGCGCATCGGTTTCACTCATTCCTTTTCCGTTATCGGTAATCTGAATAAGGCTACGTCCCGCATCTTTTATAACAATTTGAATACTTGTTGCACCTGCATCTATAGCATTCTCTACCAGTTCTTTAAGTACAGAAGCTGGCCGCTGAACAACCTCTCCAGCAGCAATTTGATTGGCTACGGAGTCGGGGAGTAAATTAATAATATCATTCATGAAAAAATCATAGTTTTATCGCATTAAAAAATAAGCGATAAGTAAAAGAAACAGGATAATAATAATTAAGCGAATATTGGATTGGCGGTTTTGTGCACGAGCAGATTTATTGTTTTTATCATGCATCTCGCGAAACGAACCACGTTTCAATATTTTAGGTTGATATTTTTCCTCTGAACCCTCATTTCCTTGCTCTTGAGCTTGTTTTTCCCGCTCTTTTTGAGCCTCCTTTTTGGGGTCATAATAGATAGGTCTGTACCTATATTTGAGAGGTTTATGGATTTTGAAAAAACGCATAGTTTCTATTTTTAGATATATTCTCCATCAAAATTAACGACTACATCATTGACAAATTGACGTATTTTAGCTTCTTGCTCTTTTTTGCAAATCAGTAAAACATCATCAGATTCCGCAATCAGATAACCTTCTAGTCCTTCTACTACAGCTAGTTTACCTTTGGGAAGCACTACAATATTATCTGAACTATCATAGAATAATGAATTACACTTCAGTGTAACATTCTGATTTTCATCCTTTTCAGACATTTCATATAAAGAGTTCCAAGTCCCTAAATCAGTCCAACCGATATCAGCACAAAGCACATATACATTATCTGCCTTCTCCATAATGCCGTAGTCAATCGAAATATTCTCACAAGTAGGATATATTTCATTGATATAGGCTTGTTCTTTATCCGTATTGTATAGTCCAAAACCAGCATTAAATTTCGCAGATACATCTGGAAGTAGCGTATCAAAAGCATGATCAATCGTTTTCAGATTCCATATAAACATACCCGAATTCCAGTAAAACTCACCTGTTTCAAAAAAGACTTGTGCCAACTCAGCATTAGGCTTTTCGGTAAAAGTTTTTACTTTACGAGGGTTTCCTTCACCATCTTCAATTTGGATATAGCCATAGCCTGTTTCGGGGCGACTGGGTTGTATACCTAAAGTTAGCAGAGAATTGTTGTTTTGCACAAAATTTAATCCCTTCTCGATAATACGAATAAACTCATCTTCCTTTAAGATAAGATGATCGGAGGGAGCGACGATAATATTTGCATTAGGATTAATAGCTTTGATGCGGCTATTTGCATACGCGATACAAGGTGCAGTATTTCGTCTATGAGGCTCTAAAAGAATTTGATTTTCTTTCAATTCAGGCAATTGTTTCATAATCATATCTTTATAAATGATATTAGAAACAATCAGTATATTCTCTACGGGAATAATGCGTTTAAATCTATCGAAGGTCATTTGTAAAAGCGAACGACCTGTACCGAAAAAATCTAAGAATTGTTTGGGGCTATTTGTTCTACTAAAGGGCCAAAAGCGACTTCCAACGCCGCCAGCCATAATTACACAAAAGTTTTGATTCATATTTTATGATTTTTAAGGAGCTTTTTCTAGGTGTTTTTTGAACGTACTAAGATAAGGAGTTTATTTTGCACTACAAAAGAAAAGAGCAAATAGAAAACTGAAAAATTGAACTACCTAATGCAATTTCCTGAAAAACAGTTGTATAGGGAATGAAATTAAGTTTTTTCTTGATATGTCATTCATTTCCTTTTATAGCATATATCGTGTGAAAAATATCAAAACATTATAATAGCGCTAAAAAAGATATAAGAACAATTAAAGATACGCCTAATGATATTCCAAGAGACGTTAAAATGGTTTTATTTTGATTGAATATGTTTGATTGCTGATCGGGTGTCATACGGGTTATTTTTTTGACAATTCCATTTTCACTACATACTGCTGAATAAATTTTCTTGTCTTCGCAATTACATTTAACCACGTCTATATCATGTATGTATTCTCTATTGTTGAAATCAAGTGCTTTTTTATATTTTATCTGAAATTCAATTGTATTTCCGTTTGAATCAGTGTATGTAAAATCATCGTAATTCACGAAGTCATTCTCCATGCGTGTACTGTACCCCGTATATTCAGAATATGTGTGTCCAGCTACCCTCAACTCGTTCTTGGTGCTTGATTCAGAGCCGATTAGTTGATAGCCATCTCCAACGGATGCTAATTCAGTTTCGATGTTTTTAATATTCTCCTTGAAGCCTTGTGGTGAAACAGTCATTCTTGCAGTCGTACAACTAAACGAAATGCTTAGTAGACACGAGAAAAATAACAAATAAACACCTTTCATAATATATTTATTTTTCACACTATAAGATGTGGTAGAGATGCTTGATACTTTCATTGTTGCATGTGTGTTCATAATGAATGATTTAAATTATTTTTGCTATATACTGTTTTCGTTTTATCTCCTTCTTTTTCAAAAAGCCCCATTTCAATCCCCTTTTTTAAATCACGGCTTGCTGTTGCACTTGAAATTTCTTTAAATAAACTCATGTAATCTTTTCGTGTAAATTCATTTGCTCCATGAACCATAAAATATTCGATCCTATCAATATCTTTAAAGACACGCCCCTTATAATCCAGTAAAGCTTCAAGAGAATTATCTATGATTTGGAGCATAAATTCAATAAATATAGTTGATTTTCCTTGCTTGTCGCTTAATGACAGTGACTTGTAATAATCATCTTGATTTTGGCTTATTAACGTTTCAAACGGCAAAAACTCAAAAACGGGATATTGTTCCATTAAGATGATACTTTGCCATAGTCTTCCCATTCTTCCATTACCATCCAAAAACGGATGAATAAACTCCACCTCATAATGAAAAACACAACTTTTTATTAAAGCAATTTCATTTTTGTCTTTTAAATACTCAAACAAATCTCTCATCAAAAACGGAACATTTTCATAAGGAGGTGCAATATGCTCAATAATATCTCCTTTTGCGATACCAACACCTTGTTTTCGATAACTACCTGCATTGTCTACCAATCCATATAATAATTTTTTATGTGCAGAAAGAAAGCTTTTTTCTGAAGTTGATTTGTAATTGAAAAGCTTGTCGTAAACTCCAATTGCATTTTTTACTTCAAGAATATCTTTTTGATGACCAATAACTCGTTCGTTTTCTATAATTGCAGTTATTTGGTTCTCCGTTAGTGTATTTCCTTCAATTTGCAATGAGGAATGAATGGTTTTTATCTTGTTTTGCTTTCTTAATTGTGGGCTTTGT
>CAYVWK010000046.1:13307-14440 GCA_964455235.1 uncultured Paludibacter sp. | reverse complement strand
TCGCTGACGTTGGGCATGGTGTAGTCGGCAACCTCGCGGAAGTTGCGGTCTGCACCGATTTGTTGTTGTTCGAGCTGAATAAGCCCTTGCATGACGCGCTCAGGGTTCAAGCCGACCATCATTACGGAGGCTTCTTCCATAGCTTCGGGGCGTTCGTGCGCTTCGCGGATGTTCAGCGCGCGGAAGTTCAGTATGGACGACTCTTCGTTGATAGTGCCGCTGTCGGACAGCACCGCTTTTGACTGCACCTGTAATGCTAAATAGTCGCTCAATCCCATAGGTTTCATCAGCTTCACCTGCTCGTGAAACTGCACTCCCTTTTGTTGAATCATATTGCGTGTGCGAGGATGAGTGGAAACTATCACGGGGTAATTATACTGCGCTGCAATCGTGTTCAGTATCTCTACTAAATTGAAAAAATTCTTTTCTGATGAGATATTTTCTTCTCTATGTGCCGAAATCACAAAATATTTACCTGCCTCTAAACCAAGCTCTTTGAGTATTTCAGGCTTGCGTTTTTCTACTTTGGGTAGATATTGATACAACACTTCGTACATCGGACTACCCGTTTTGATAACTCTATCGGGACGAAGTCCTTCAGCTAATAAGTATTCTCTGGCTATATCACTGTATGTGAGGTTGATGTCCGATATGTGGTCAACGATTTTGCGGTTGCTCTCTTCTGGCACTCGCTGGTCGAAACATCTATTGCCTGCCTCCATGTGGAAAATCGGGATATGACGCTTTTTCGCTGCAATGGCACATAAGCACGAGTTGGTATCACCTAAAACTAAAAACGCATCGGGCTGAACTTCTGCTAAAACTGGGTCAATATTAATCAGGATTTGACCAGCAGTTTCGGTGGCATTTTTCCCTGCTGCATTCAGGAAATAGTCGGGTTTGCGCAATCCTAAATCTTCAAAAAAGACCTCATTTAGTTCGTAATCGTAATTCTGACCAGTATGAACTAACACATGCTCAATGGCTTCGCTGGCATCTAGTTTCTGTAAAACACAAGCAAGACGAATGATTTCTGGACGCGTACCTACAACGGTAACAACTTTTAATTTTTTCATGTTTGTTATCTTAAATGCTTTAAACTCCTAAACTCCTAAACCTCTCAACCCCTAAAC
>CAYVWK010000046.1:0-13207 GCA_964455235.1 uncultured Paludibacter sp. | reverse complement strand
TTTTCTAAAGCGGATAACGCCTTCTCCACTTACCACCAAAAACTTCTCATTTTTAGTGTGATGCCAGTGATTTCCTTTGGTGATGCCTGGTTTGGAGATATTGATGGAGACCTGTCCTCTGTCTTTACTCTTCAAAAATTCGGTAAATGAACCTCTATTATCCACATTCATTTTCAGTAAATAACTAAATTGATTTTCTGGAAGATAGCTTAAATAGGTGGAATAGAGTTTTTTGGTGAAAGCATCGGCTAAATAAGGCAGTTCCAAGGTAGTGCGACTGTCCTTAAAACTCTGAATTAAATCAACAATTTCGCCTAATTTGATGGTATGCACCACATCCACAGAAGCAAATTTCTCTTCTGCATTACTGCCATTTTGCAGTCTGTCGATGAATGCGTTAACCACATCATCAATATAAACTAAATTCATGACCACATTTGGGTCGTTGATTTGAATGGGTAGGTCGTGAGCGATATTATGGCAAAAAGTGGCTACTGCGCTATTATAATTCGGGCGACACCACTTTCCAAATACATTGGGAAGGCGGTACACATGCACTTTCACTCCATTTTCTTTTCCGTATTGAAACATCAAATCCTCGCCTGCTTTTTTGCTTTGCCCGTATGGATTGTCCAAAGCTGCTTGGGTAGAGGAAGTGATTAAAACGGGAGCTTTATTCTGATGTTTTTTGAGGGAATCAAGCAAGAGAGAGGTAAACCCAAAATTCCCTTCCATAAATTCCGACTGCTCTTTGGGACGATTAACACCTGCTAAATGAAAGACAAAATCGCAGGATTGCGTGTATTCATCTAACAAAGAAGGGTCGGTGTTGATATCGTATTCGTAGAGATTTTTATAGCCACGGTTCTTCAGTTCAGCAATTAAATTTTTGCCAACAAACCCCTGTGCACCAGTAATTAATATATTCATGTTTAGTGGATGTCAGCTTGAATAAGATCTAATTTTAGAAGTAGTTGTTTCATGCCCTCTACATCCAAACGAGCTGTATTGTGAGAGTGATAATCTTCAATTTCAGCAATTTCTTCCTTACCTTCAATAAAGAATTTATCGTAGTTCAAATCGCGATTATCAGCTGGGATACGGTAATATTCACCCATATCTTCTGATTTTGCCATTTCTTCACGTGTCACCAAAGTCTCGTAAAGCTTCTCACCATGGCGAGTACCGATAATTCTAACGGGCGTATCTGCTTTGTACAAATCAATTAAAGCATCCGCTAGCACATCCAAAGTCGCGGCAGGGGCTTTTTGCACAAATAAATCGCCATTTTCAGCATGTTGAAAAGCATATAAAACCAAATCTACCGCATCATCCAAAGTCATCATATAACGTGTCATATTGGGGTCGGTAATAGTGATTTCCTTGCCTGATTTGATTTGATCTATCCACAGAGGAATGACAGAGCCGCGACTTGCCATCACATTCCCATAACGTGTACAGCTGATGGTTGTAGCAGCACCTTTCCCTAAGGAACGAGCCTTAGCAATAGCCACTTTTTCCATCATAGCCTTGCTAATACCCATGGCATTGATGGGGTAGGCAGCTTTATCAGTACTCAAAACCACCACATTTTTTACTCCATGCTGAATCGCAGAATCCAATACGTTTTCGGTACCAAACACATTGGTACGAACCGCTTGAATAGGGAAAAACTCGCAGGAAGGTACTTGCTTTAATGCGGCAGCGTGAAATATATAATCAACGCCCATCATCGCACCATCCACACTGCGGCGGTCGCGCACATCCCCAATGTAAAACTTCACCTTGGGGTTTTGTATCTCATGCCGCATATCGTCTTGTTTCTTTTCGTCGCGACTAAAAATTCGGATTTCTTTGATGTCGGTGTGTAGAAAACGCTTCAAAACAGCATTGCCAAAAGAGCCTGTACCACCAGTAATTAAGAGGGTTTTATCTTTAAACATAATAGGATAAAGGATTTTTATTAGTATTTAATGTATGCAAAAGTAATATAATTTATTGAAGTCAGAAAACGAAAACAAGCAATTACGCTACCTGCTATAAAATCAAGATTCTAACATTTAAAAAGTAAAAATGTTGTATAAGCTTTAATTTTTGTATTTTTGCAGATTAAATTTTAGGATTATGAGTGTAATTGATAGGATTCAATCTGCAAAAGGAAAAACTGCCTTTTCGTTTGAGCTGTTGCCTCCTCTAAAGGGAAACGGCATTGAGACTGTGTTTCGTACGATTGATACTTTGCGTGAGTTCGACCCTAAATACATCAATATAACGACCCATCGCAGTGAATTAGTATATCGTGAAAAAGCTGATGGCTTGTTTGAGCGTGTTGCAGAGCGACATCGTCCAGGTACGGTTGCTATTGCAGCTGCCATTCAGCATAAATACGATATACCTGTCGTACCACATATTATATGTAGTGGTTTTACGAAAGAGGAAACAGAATATGTACTGATAGATTTGCAGTTTTTGGGTATAGAGGATTTGCTGTTATTGCGAGGTGATAAGGGGAGGCATGAGAAAACCTTTTCTGCTACTGGTCATAGCTTCGCCACCGAGCTTCAGGAGCAAGTTAATCAGTTCAATCAAGGTTATTTCATAGATGGTACGAAGATGCGCAATCCAGGTAAGCCTTTTTCTTACGGTATGGCTTGTTATCCTGAAAAGCATGAGGAAGCTCCGAATTTAGAGTCGGATTTAGTTTATGCTAAAATGAAGGTGGATAATGGAGCGGAATATTTAGTTACGCAGATGTTTTTTGATAATCAGAAGTATTTTGAGTTTGTTGAAAAATGCAAGCAAAACGGCATTCATGTGCCTATTATTCCTGGTATTAAGCCCATTACTTTGATGAATCAATTGACTGTTTTACCTAAGATTTTCCACACAGACATACCTGAAGAATTTGCCATAGAATTGCGTAAATGTAAGACGGATGAAGCAGCCGCAGAGCTTGGAGTCGAATGGGCAATCCATCAATCTAAAGAGTTGATTGAAAGGGGAGTACCCAGCATTCACTTTTATAGTATGATGGCAACTCAAAGCGTTAAACGGGTGGCTCAGGCTGTATATTGATAAGAAGTACTTGTTTTAAAAATGATAGGCGTTTCAACATCTTGTCAAACTGAAACAAATGTTGTATATTCGCACAAAATTTTCTAGAATATCGGACGTATAATTATTAAAGTAGAGGATTATGAAAGAAAAAACCAGATATTCTGATGTTGAACTAGAGGAGTTCCGCCAGATAATAAACGAAAAATTAGAGAAAGCGCAGAGGGACTATGAGCTTTTGCGTGACGGTATGACGAATATGGATGGAAATGACGTGATGGATACATCTCCTACTTTTAAAGTATTGGAAGAGGGTGCCGCTACGCTTTCCAAAGAAGAATCCGGTCGTTTAGCTCAGCGCCAAATGAAGTTTATTCAACATTTGCAAGCCGCTTTGGTTCGCATTGAGAATAAAACCTATGGTATCTGCCGCGAAACTGGTAAGTTGATACCTAAAGAGCGTTTGCGTGCAGTTCCACATGCTACTTTGAGCATAGAAGCTAAAAATCAAAAGAAATAAAATTTAAACGTATGAAACATACAGCATCTCGGCAAAAGGGTCGTACCGAATGACTTTTTGCCGATTTGTTGTTTAATATACACGCTATGTCCATCAAACAAAAGTCTTTCCTACTGATTTTCCTTGTGCTACTTGTCGATCAGGTGAGCAAAATCTACATCAAACTTAATTTTACCTTAGGTGAATCTGTTGAGATTTTCAGTTGGTTTAAAATTTATTTCATTGAAAATAACGGAATGGCTTTCGGTATGGAGTTGATAGATAAGCTGTTTCTGACTATTTTTCGCATTTTAGCTGTTGGGGCTTTGGGCTATTTCATCTACTATCTGATTAAAAGAGGGGCACGCCATGGTTTTGTGCTGGCTATATCGCTGCTTTTGGCGGGAGCTGCTGGCAATATTGTAGACTCGGTGTTGTATGGGGTGTTGTTCAGCGAGAGTACTGTATGGCAAACAGCTACTTTTTTGCCGCCCGGTGGGGGGTATGAGTCTTTGTTCTACGGCAAAGTAGTGGATATGTTGTACTTCCCTCTCATCAAAAATAGCGAAGGCGTAACGTTATTTTTTAGCCCTGTCTTCAATATTGCCGACTCTGCCATTACTGTTGCGGCTGCTATTATTCTGATTTTTTTTAGAAAAGATTTGAATCAGCATCTAGAATCTAAAAAACCAACTAAAGAAACAGTAGAAAATGCCTAAAAAAGCATTGTATGCAATCATTCTGAGCATTGTTTTTATCACTTTTGCTTGTCATAATCGCCCCAGAGAGGTGATGAGCAAGAGGGAGATGCGCTCTTTTTTATATGATTTGCATGTGCTTGAAGGGGCTATCATGACAGATATGTCAATTTCTGATAGGGAAAAAGCTTACTATTATCATAATCTGTTTGAGAGGCATGGCATTTCAAAAGCCATATTCGACTCATCTGTAGCGTATTATACCCGTGACCCTAAAAAGTTTGAGCGTATCTATTTGAAAGTGTACCAAAAAATTGAACACTTAGAAGCTGATGTGGAAGCTGGAAAATACCAAAAATACGTACCCGACTCCATTCGTTTGCGTCCCGATACCCTCAATATTTGGCCTTTAGATACGTGCTATTACGCCTCTTTTGATTCTCTGAAGCACAAGCTTCAATTTACCATTAAAAATCAGGGATTGCTTACCAAGGATATCTACCTGTTTACATATTATATGCGTATTCATGCAAAAGACACAGTAGATACAGCTTCTGCATCGCTTAAAATACATTATGCAGGCGGTTTGGTAGATAGTTTATATCACCCAATTTTAAAGGATAGTCTGCTGAAAGGCTACCGTTATACTTTCCATGCAGCACGTAATTATGCAATTGATTCGCTGACAGGCGTATTCTATGCGCAAAAAGAAAATGCTGATACTTTTCATATCAGCATTGACAGTATTAAGTTTTTTAGAAAGTTTGTGCCCGCGCTTCAGGATAGTTTAAAGCTCCAATTAGATACGTTCTACATCAATCAAGATTCTTTGCGAATGGAGAAGCAGATTCTACAAATAGATACTGCCACTTTGAGTATTCAAAATCAAATCAGAAGAGAAGCATCTTATTAAAAGAGCGGATTAGTTTCCTATTTCAGAAAGGAATTTGATACGCACCAAACGCACTTCAATTTCGCTATAATCATCTTCACCTAATTCTTTTAAAGCATCCGATATTTTATCCGTTTTCGCACTGCTAAAGTACTCGAAAATATCCTCTATATTATCAGGTTCCATGATTTCATTCAAGAAATAATCAATATTGATTTTAGTCCCTGAATAAACAATAGCTTCGATCTCATCTAATAGCTCTAGCATATCCAAGCCCTTAGACTCAGCAATATCATCTAAAGCAATTTTTCTGTCGATGGCTTGAATAATAAAGACTTTGATTTTGGATTTGTTGACTACCGATCGCACGCGCAAATCTTCGGGACGAATGATGTCGTTTTCTTTGACGTGTTCTTTAATCACCTTTAGGAACTCCTCGCCATAGCGTTTGGCCTTGCCAGCACCCACGCCAGGGATGTTCTGAAGTTCATCCATGGTGATAGGATAGCTCGTTGCCATAGCCTCTAAAGAGGGGTCTTGGAAGATTACAAAAGGCGGCACCTCTAGTTTTTTCGACATCTTTTTCCTCAAATCTTTTAAGATAGAGAAAAGTACATCATCAGCAGCGCAAGTACCACCAACAGCTTTGCTTACAACTTCATCCTCATCTTCTTCAAAATCAGTGTCTCTAGCCACTGGGAAAGAAGTTGGTTTTTTCATATAGGCTTTGGCAGCAGGCGTAGTTTTTAGCAAGCCATAATTCTCAATATCTTTGGTGATATAGCCGCTAATCATAGCTTGACGGATGATAGCATGTAGCAGTTTTTCATCCTCATCAGATGCCGATTCAAAGTTTTCCAACTCATCATGCTGATATGAAATGACATCCGAAGTACTATTTCCCTTCAGGATATCCACGATATGTTCAGCTTTGAATTTCTCACGTACGGCAATAATAGTTTCTAATATCAAAACTAATAATTCTTTTCCTTCAATTGTTTTCTTTGGTTTCATACAATTATCACAACTACCACAATTATCTTGTTTATACTCTTCTCCAAAATAATGGAGGAATAATTTTCTTCTACAGATAGAAGACTCGGCATAAGCTTGCGTCTCTATCAATAATTGATTTCCGATTTCTTGTTCTGCAATGGGTTTACCTTGCATGAACTTCTTCAGTTTATCTAAATCTTTATAGGAATAAAAAGCAATACACTGACCTTCACCACCGTCACGACCACCACGCCCTGTTTCCTGGTAGTAACCCTCCAAGCTTTTAGGCATATCGTAATGCAGTACATAGCGCACATCAGGCTTGTCGATACCCATACCAAAAGCGATGGTTGCGACTATCACATCCACCTCTTCCATCAAAAACTTATCTTGATTTTCAGTCCGAATAGCCGACTCCATACCTGCGTGATAGGGTAGAGCAGATACGCCGTTAACCTGTAGCGTAGCAGCAAGTTCTTCGACTTTTTTGCGACTTAAGCAATAAATAATACCTGATTTACCAGCTTGTGAACGAATATATTTGATGATATCCTTATCCACTTCTTTGGTCTTATTGCGCACTTCATAATAAAGATTTTCCCTATTAAAAGAAGACTTATAGACCTTAGCATCCAGCATGCCCAAGTTTTTCTGAATATCGTGCTGCACTTTAGGAGTTGCTGTAGCCGTCAAGGCAATGATAGGCGCAACGCCAATTTCATTTACGATAGGGCGAATGCGTCTGTATTCAGGGCGAAAATCATGTCCCCACTCCGATATACAATGTGCTTCATCCACCGCATAAAACGAAATCTTAATTTGCTTCAAAAACTCGATATTATCCTCTTTGGTAAGCGATTCAGGAGCAACATAAAGCAGCTTGGTCTTGCCCGAAAGTATGTCAGCCTTCACATCGTCTATAGCCTGACGAGTGAGCGAAGAGTTTAGAAAATGAGCTACCCCATCTTCCTCACTAAAATTACGCATGGCATCGACTTGATTTTTCATGAGGGCGATTAGCGGTGAAATCACGATTGCTGTCCCCTCCATAATGAGCGAAGGAAGTTGGTAGCATAGAGATTTACCACCACCTGTCGGCATCAGTACAAATGTATCGTTCCTATCCAATACATTTTGAATGATAGCCTCCTGGTTGCCCTTGAATTTATCAAAGCCAAAAAACTGTTTTAATATACTCGTTAATTCTGAATGGTTTGCCATATTTGAATTGAATCAAAATTGGAAAGCGAAGTTAATAAAATAAATTTGATAAAATGCGATATTATTATTTTCAGTCGATATGTTTATCTCCTAAATACCTTGTTTAGGTTTAGCAAATTTATAAACAGATTTTTGAATTTACAAAAAAAACGCAAAAAAAACAGGATATTCATCGTTCTTTTGATGTAATATCCTGATAATTAATAGATTATAAAGGAATTTATTTCTTTGATAATAAAGTGATATTTGAAAAAAATGGAGAAAAACGTCATTTAAGCGATTCTCATGCGATTAAAATTAGCTTTTTCTATCTTTTTACGAGCGTAATTCAAATCAATATTGAGTTTCTTCTCCTTTTTTGAAGGCATTTCATACATCTTATCGATGATGATAGTCTCGGTAATTGACCGTAAACCACGTGCACCTAATTTAAATTCGATAGCTTTATCTACAATATAATCCAATACATCATCATCAAAGCTCAATTTAATGGCATCAATATCGAAGAGTTTTTTATATTGTTTGATGATGGAGTTTTTAGGTTCTGTTAGAATTTTCCTCAAGGCAACCCTATCCAAAGGTTCTAGGTAGGTAAGAATGGGTAGTCGCCCGATAATTTCAGGAATCAACCCAAAGGATTTTAAGTCTTGAGGAGAGATATATTGCAGCATATTGTCTTTGTCTATATGCTCGGTTTCTAAAGACGCACTATAACCAACCACACGAGTATTTAGGCGACTAGCGATTTTTTTCTCTATGCCATCAAAAGCACCACCGCAGACAAATAGGATATTCTGTGTGTTTACAGCAATCATTTTCTGGTCGGGGTGTTTGCGTCCTCCTTGTGGTGGAACATTGATAACAGAGCCTTCTAAGAGTTTAAGCAAACCTTGCTGAACACCCTCACCGCTCACATCCCTAGTGATACTTGGATTATCGCTTTTTCGTGCGATTTTGTCTATCTCATCAATAAAAACTATCCCTCTTTCGGCAGCTTTCACGTCATAATCAGCGACTTGCAGCAGACGAGTAAGGATGCTTTCAATATCTTCACCCACATAGCCAGCCTCTGTTAGCACAGTTGCATCTACAATAGTAAAGGGAACATGTAGCTTTTTAGCGATGGTTTTAGCCAGCAGCGTTTTACCTGTACCCGTAGAGCCCACCATGACGATATTTGATTTTTCAATCTCAACATCATCCTTGCTTTTGGATTGAGTAATACGTTTGTAATGATTATAAACCGCAACTGACAAGAATTTTTTCGCTTCATCCTGTCCGATCACGTATTGGTCGAGGTATTCTTTAATCTCTATAGGTTTTGGAATATCTTCCTTGTTGACTTGAAGGGAATGACTTGAAGTTTTGCTGTTTTCATGCACAATTTCAGCAGCCCGCAACGTACAATCATTGCAGATATTGACACCATCAGGACCCATGATGAGGAACTCGACTTGACGTTCTTCTCGGTTACAAAATGAGCATCTCTTGCTGGTTTTTGCCATTATTTCGCTTTTTTATCGTTGATTAAAATTCTGTCAATCATACCATATTCCAAGGCTTCTTGGGAGGTCATCCAATAATCTCTATCTGAATCTGTTTCAATTTTTTTGAAAGGATTGCCAGAATGGTCGGCGATGATGGTATACAGCTCTTTTTTTAGTTTTTGAATTTCGCGAGCAGTAATCTCAATATCAGAAGCTTGACCTTGTGCTCCACCCATAGGCTGATGAATCATCACGCGAGAGTGTTTGAGTGCGAAACGCTTGTCTTTAGCACCTGCAACTAACAATACTGCACCCATAGATGCAGCCATGCCTGTACAGATAGTAGATACATCAGAGCCAATAAACTGCATGGTATCGTAAATTCCCAAACCTGCGTAAACAGACCCACCAGGAGTATTTAAATAGATAGAAATATCTTTACCTGGGTCTGAAGAGTCGAGGAAAAGCAATTGAGCTTGTATTACATTCGCAGTATAATCATCAATTTGAGTTCCTAAAAAGATGACACGATCCATCATCAATCTAGAAAAAACATCCATCTGAGTTACATTCAATTGTCTTTCTTCCAAAATTGAAGGAGAAATGTAATTACTGGAGATACTCATGTAATTCTCCAAAGCCAAACTATTCATTCTTAGATGTTTAGTGGCATATTTGTGAAATTCATTATCTTTCATCATGACTCAAACATTTTGTTAAATTCTTCTATGCTAACCTCTTTGTTATCAAGCTTAACAGCTTCTTTGATAATTGCCATTATTTTATTTTCGTGTACTCTATCCACAAAATTATTGATGGTTTTCTCGTCTTTTAGCATGTCTTGCACATAGTTATTCAAGATATCATCCTCAACGCCTATCATGCCATATTGTGCAAACTGAGAGCGAGCAACCTGACGACCAAACTCTTCTACATCTTCCTTAGCAATTTGAATATCATTTGCCTCACCAAGTTTAGTTTTAGCTAATTGCCAAGTCAAATCTTCTAGCATAACAGGAAAATCTTCTTCAATTTTCTCATCAGTCAACTCACTGTTTGTAGCTTTCAACCAACGTTTTAAGAAAGCATCTGGATAGGTTAAATCGCTGTATTTCTTAACGATAGCAGCTTTTGCATCCAATGCGAATTTATATTCACTATCTTGATTTAAAGTCTCTTGGATATTAGATTTGATTTTTTCTTTAAACTCATCTACAGAAGTCACAACTCCATCACCATACACCTTATCAAACAACTCTTGGTTTAATGCAGCTTCGTAATAGCGCGTAATTCCCTCGATAGTATATTGAAAATCAGCATCTACATCCGCAACTAAAGCTTTATCAATTTTCAAGAAAGAAGCTAATTCAGTTTCAGACTCGAATGCTTTTTTAGGATTGAAAGTGATAACATCCCCTTTTTTCGCATTAACGAATGCTTTTTTGATGTCTTCATCTTGCAAGTAAGCAGGAGTAAGAACAGCATCTGCTACAGTCAGGCCATCCTCTTTCACCTTACCATCAGCTAATTCAGCCATCGCACCTTTCACCATGTCTTTTTCCTCAACGGTTTCTTCTTGCTCGTAGCGACCGTAGCGACCAGTGTAAGATTTCACTTGATTATCAATCATTTCTTCACTAGGAATGATTTGGTAATACTTAACGGTAGTCTTTTTATTAAGCTCAACGTCAAATTCAGGTGCTAAACCCACATCAAACACAAACTCAAAACTATCTTGATTCTCGAAATCAATATCTTTTTGTTCTGATTCATTTGGAAGCGGCTCGCCTAAATAGTGTAGCTTATTTTCTTGTAAATAATTATAAAGTTGGTCAGATAGAATTTTATTGATTTCTTCTGCTAAAACGGATCTTCCATACATTTTATTGATCATTCCGAGAGGTACATTACCTGGTCGGAACCCTGGTATACTCGCTTTTTTGCGTAGGTCTTTCAACTGTTTGTTTACTTTTTCTGCATAATCTGTTTTTTCAATGCTGATAGTTAAGATTGCATTGTTTGCGTCGATGTCTTTTCTGACTACATTCATACTTCTGTATATTTTTGTTGAATTAATTAAATGCTTAATTATTAATTTTTTAGGGTTGCAAAGATACAACTATTTTTTCATTTAATTTTTTGAAGAACGTTTGCGTTCATATTCTTTAAGAAGAATCTTTCTTAGGCGGATGTTTTTAGGGGTAACTTCCACATATTCATCTTCTTTGATGTATTCCAAAGCCTCTTCTAAAGAGAAAATGATAGGAGGAATCAGGCGCACCTTATCATCGGAACCAGAGGCGCGCATATTGGTAAGTTTTTTCGATTTAGTCACATTCACCACCATATCACCTTCTTTGCTATTTTCACCTACTACTTGTCCTTCATAAACATCCTCTTGAGGATTGATAAAGAATTTACCTCTATCTTGCAGTTTATCAATAGCATAGGCATATGCAGTACCACTTTCCATTGTGATAAGGGAGCCGTTGGTACGCTTCTCAATATCCCCCTTATAAGGTTGATATTCAATGAAGCGGTGCGACATAATCGCTTCGCCAGCAGAGGCAGTTAGCACGCTGTTACGCAGACCAATAATTCCGCGCGATGGAATGTTGAACTCTAATTGAACGCGATCGCCCTTGTTTTCCATGCTAATCATCTCACCTTTGCGGTTTGCCACCATCTCGATGACTCTACCTGAAATCCCTTCAGGGAGGTTGATAGACAGTTGCTCGATAGGTTCGCAGCGTCTTCCATCAATTTCTTTAAAGATAACTTGCGGCTGACCGACTTGCAATTCATAACCCTCACGGCGCATGGTTTCTATCAATACTGAAAGATGCAGCACACCTCGACCATACACATTCCATACATCAGAATTGATGTTTTTCTCCACCCGAAGAGCCAAGTTTTTATCCAATTCTTTGATGAGTCGCTCGTGTATATGTCTGGATGTTACGTATTTACCTTCTTTTCCGAAGAAAGGAGAATCGTTGATAGTAAATACCATACTCATAGTCGGTTCATCTACGGAAATAGGCTGCAAAGCTTCGGGTTTATTAATGTCGCAGATAGTATCGCCAATTTCAAAACCGTCGATGCCGACCAATGCGCAGATATCGCCCGAATGCACTTCCTTGGTTTTGGTGCGTCCCAGACCCGTAAAGGTATCCAGCTCTTTAATACGAGATTTGATGATGGTGCCATCGCGTTTCACGAGGCTTACGTCCATATTTTCGCGCAAAGTGCCACGATGCACACGTCCGACTGCAATTCGTCCCACATAATTTGAATAGTCGAGTGAAGTAATAAGCAGTTGTGGTGTACCTTCTAAATACTCAGGTGCGGGGATATGTTCGATGATAGCATCTAGCAAAAGGTTGATATTGTCGGTAGGTTGCTTCCAATCCAGCGACATCCAATTGTTTTTTGCAGAGCCATACAGCGTTTGAAAATCGAGCTGATCTTCGGTAGCATCTAATTGGAACATGAGGTCAAAAACCATTTCCTGCACTTCGCTTGGGCGGCAGTTAGGTTTATCTACTTTGTTGACCACCACGATTGGTTTCAAGCCCATTTGTAGTGCCTTTTGAAGTACAAAGCGCGTTTGCGGCATCGGACCTTCAAAGGCATCGACTAATAACAGAACACCATCAGCCATATTCAATACACGCTCTACCTCACCACCAAAATCCGCGTGACCTGGAGTATCGATAATATTGATTTTATGACCTTGATATTCAATAGAAACATTTTTCGCCAAAATTGTAATCCCTCGTTCGCGTTCCAAATCATTGTTATCCATAACTAAATCGCCCGTAGCTTGGTTCTCTCGAAACAAATTACCAGCATATAACATTTTATCTACAAGGGTTGTTTTGCCATGATCCACATGGGCAATGATAGCGATATTTCTAATTTTTTGCATGTAACACAATCTTAAAGGGGGTGCAAAGATGATACAAATGAGGCAGTTTTCTATAAGGGGTGTAAGAAAAAAATTCTATTCTAATGTTGTTAAATATGAATTGTTTCATACAAATTATTAAACAATTTCACTCTATGCAATGTTCTGATAAACACAATCTTATTAAAAAATTATAATCATGAAGAAAAAAACTACTCCAATTCGGGGGATTTTTTCCCCTAATTTATCTTTTATTTTGTTGTTGATAATCTTAGCTTTTTCAGCAAAAACCTATAGTTCAGTATCGGAGGCGATAATTACCCCTAATTCACCCGTAAATTATGAGTATTTTGGTACAGAAGTATCTTTGAGTGGTGAATATGCATTTGTTGCTTACAAGTCCAATGTTTCAACTGACGAAAAAGGAGGGCGTGTTACTGTTTTCAAACA
>CAYVWK010000045.1:6778-14490 GCA_964455235.1 uncultured Paludibacter sp. | reverse complement strand
TGTTTCATGGTGATAATTTTCAGGATGAAAGATAAAAATGCAGACAACCTAAACTGATTACCTACTTCAATTTAAGTTGTCTGCACGAAAACAAAATCTATTCTGCTTTAATACTAATATTATTTAAATTGATGTTGAGTCGGTTGCGGTCGTAATAAGTCCAACGGATATAACGTACATCCGATTTGAGATCTATTTCGTGCTGACCATCAGCAGCGAATTGTTTGCTACTATTAAACTCAGTGATGGTTCTCCATTTTTTACCATCTACGGATGTTTCAACATAAAATTCACCGTCAAAATCAACTTTTTCGCGGCTTACTGGCTTCAGCTCGTAGCTTAAAGTTTTTGCAGGCTCTTTGATTGCTACCCAAAAGCTAACCCCTTTATTGCCAAAGCGAATTACGGTTGGTTTGGTGCTATCGACACCAATACCTGCCCAGCCTACCACCTCATTGCTCCAATTGGAAGGGTTGTGGTTAGAGAAGTTCAAGTTTAAAGGTAATGCTGCTGGAGTAAGCCTTTTTACGTAAATAGTCCAATCTTTAGAATCTCCGTTGTTTTTGTTGATAGTCACAGTCTGCGGATGCGTAAAATCAGACTTAATAGAACCAGCAAGTTGGCAACCACTCAGCAATTTATATTTAAAATTGATATTGGTAATGTCAGTATTATCATAGACCAATACTTCAATAATAGAGTTTCCTTCTGATATGTTTTTGATAGTAGCAGGTTGGATAGAACCATCAACACTGAAAGTTGCAAAACCTTGAGCAAATAAGGGTAGAGCCAATATGATTGCTACTATGGATACGAATATTTTTTTCATTTTCTTTGTTTTTAGGGATTAATAACCTGGATTGTTTTTGTTTTCAAGCATGTGATTTACCTGTAATTCATTCAAAGGAATAGGAAGTAATTCATGTTTGAATTTAGTGAAATTAAGAGGAGCTGCGTAGCTAACACCAAATTTTGTGTCGCGGTGTAATTGAATCGCTTCATCTAAAATACCCCATCTGATTAGGTCGTATTTACGTGTACCTTCGTAGCACAACTCAAATCCACGCTCCCAATAAAGCGCAGTACGTACTTTACCTTGCATATCACTATCATCAACAAAGCTTAAGTCGCGCACTTTCGGACTTTTAAAATGATCGGCATAGGTTGAGCCAGCCGTGGCATCATCCCAAATAGGAGCATTGGAACGTGTGCGCACAGAGTTGATTAAATCAATAGCTTTGGAAGTATTGTTCTTTTCGTTATATGCTTCAGCAGCCATCAAAACTACATCTGCATAGCGTAAAAATACATAGTTTACATCTGTGTTGTTGGGGTCTTTTGGTTCATCTTTCACCCAATAGCGACGCCATTTACCAGGGAAGTAAGTCCTTGCGTTTTGAGCAGTGTGCGATCCATCTGCTTCAACTTTAAAGTTGCACATATTCAAATCGCGGCGCACATCGCCATCAGCATAATAAGCAAACCACTCAGGCAGGGTACGGAAGAAACCATTTGCACGTCCCGCTTTATGGTTTGCATCAATGATAGGTCCGATATACGTTGCCCATGTACCAGAAATATCAGAAGAACCATCAGGAGAATAGAAAGCAATTTCGAAGATGCTTTCTTGTGGATCTACTTTATTTTCGCAATAGTTTTTCCATAATTGCTCGTAACCATCAGCACTAAAATTATGGAAACCATTGGCTTCAATCGCTTCATATTCATCAATAACAGCTTGGAAGTATTCTTGACGTTTGCTATTGTCAGGTATGACATAAGTAGCTGTTTTAGCATCCAAAGAGTAACCTGCTCTATGCAAATAAACTCGCATCAACAATGCTCTTGCTGCACCTTGAGTTGCTCTTTCTGTGTTTGTTCCTGCTTTAGCCCACTCTAATTGTGCTTTGGCTGTATTCAAATCTTCTATGATTTGATCGTAAATCAATTCTTTATCTTTGCGTGGAAGATAAGAAGTTTCAAAGGTGGTAATGTCAGTTCTGTACGGAACATCACCCCAATAACGGATTAAGTCGAAAGATAACAATGCCCTTAAAAATAAAGCTTCACCTTCTATTCTTAAAGCGTTTTTATCATCATTTTGATATTCTTTCATACCTCTCACACCCTTTAAGATGCTATTGGCACGCTCAATACCTTTGTATTTATTAATCCATAAATCTAATACCCATACATTGGAAGTGGAAAGCTGATAGTGAGAAATATCTCTACGGCTATCATCTGTATTCGTTCCGCTGATTAAATACATATCGTCGGAGGTTGGGATAGCCATTTCCCACTGACCGTAATGCTTTTGACCTGCGAGTGAATGATACACTCCATTCAAACCTAACTGGGCATTGGTAAGGTTTTCAAAGACCTGACCGCTGTAGTATAGGGAGTCTGGCGTTTCAGTTAATAGCTCTGAACAGCCTATCGTGCTTACTGTTAAAACTGCAATAAGCGAGGATTTGATGAATCCTTTGAATGTCTTTTTATATGTTTTCATACGTTTAAATTTTTATTTTTTTGATGTCGTATGGAACGTTTAATGAAATAATGGATTGGATTATTTCATGTTTGTTTCATAATGAAAGAATTAAAGTTGATTAGAATGTTACACTTAAACCGAAAACAAATGAACGGCTGCGAGGATGCGCTCCCCAGTCAACACCTGGAGTAGTGCCTGAACTATTACGTGTACTTACCTCAGGGTCAAAACCTGAATACTTCGTAAGCAAAAATAAGTTATTACCGCTTGCATATACTCTAAAATCATTAGCCGCAATTTTCTTGGTGATGCTTTTTGGAAGTGTATAACCTAAAGTGACATTAGCTAATCTCAAGAAAGAGCCATCTTCAACACCCCAAGAGTGAATGACTTTATCTCCACTTTCCATATCATCCCACTGAGCAACTGTTTTACCTTGGTTGTATTCTAACATTTCTTGTGGCGTTACAATTGGTTCACCGTTTGGTTTCACTGTAATCCAACGATTTTGCGTGTTGTTTGAAGCTAAGGTATTGCGGTTACTCCATCCAAATAAAGACGTAAACAGTTTCGTAGCATTTAAAATATCGTTACCATAGCTGTAATTCATAAAGATGCTTAAGTCGAAGTTTTTATATACAAAAGTATTGTTGATACCTCCATGGAAAAGAGGCACACCACTACCAATTACTTGACGGTCGTTATCATCAATAACTCCTTCATTGGCATCATTTGTATCAGCAAACTTCCAGAAACCAGGCTCTACAGATACGTTTGCTCTTGAAGGCACGCCATCTTTCAAAATATATTTACCATTGGCATCGAAAGAGAAAACAGTCTGACCAGTAATTGGGTCTGTCTCTGTTACGAAATCATCCACTTGGTATAAACCATTCGTTTTGAAACCATACATCAAACCAATAGATTGACCAACAGCGACAAGGTAATCGGACTGGTCGTAACCCCAACCTGAAGTCTCTAAGTATTGATTTTCTCCAGATAAGGAAAGAATTTTATTCTGATTGTGTGAGAAAGTCAACGTGGTATTCCATCTGAAATCTTTCTTAGAAATATTGATGCTGTTGATAGTTAAATCAACACCCACATTCCTTGTGGAGCCGATATTTCTGTACATGTGTGTATAACCAGATGATAGAGGCATTTTCGATTTCACCAATAAGTTATTGGAGTGATTCAAATAAAACTCAGGCGAGATAGTCAATCGTTGGTTGAATAACCCGATGTCTAATCCCGTATTGAAGGTTGTGTTTTCTTCCCATGCTAAATGAGCATTGGGTAACTGAGCTAATACATATCCTGGCACTACACCATTTAATAGAGGAGCGTTTACAGAACTCCAAACCCCTAATGATTGATAAGATGGGATGTTGTTGTTTCCTGCTGAACCAAATCCGAGACGTACTTTTAAGTCTGAAAACAAACCTAACTCTTTGATGAAACCTTCTTCTGAAGCTCTCCATGCAAAAGAAGCAGATGGGAATATACCCCATTTATTGTTTGCTCCAAATTTTGAAGATCCGTCCATACGAGTAGATACGGTAAACATGTACTTTTCAGCTAAATTATAATATGCACGTGCAAAATAAGATAGCAGAATATCATCATCATTGAAAGAAGAAGATAAAACGCCTGGTAAACCTAACGACATATCATTCAAGCCTATATCATCATTTGGAAAGTTAGTTGCAGAAGCTCCGAAAGTGCGTGACCAAGTTTTAACGTACTCTTGACCTATCATCGCATTCAGCTTGTGCTCGCGTTTTTTCCAATCGTAAGTGAACACGTTAGAAGTAACAAAGCGACCTAAATCCAATACGCGAATGTTACCATTGATACTGGTGCGTTTTGCATTCATCGACTCAGAACCATTGAAAATACTATTTCTTTGCGTTCTGTATAGAAGTCCGTTAGTAGTTTTGAACTTTAAATTCTTGGCAATTTCAACTTCAAGACTAGCACCACCATTGAAAATTCTCAACTCTTTTTTATTCATTTCATATTGAGCAGAGATAACAGGGTTTTGCATGGTGTTACCATCATCATCTTTCAATACACTATTGATACGAGGGTCGGTAAGCAGTTGCTCATCAGTAGCAAGTAAACCTAAAGAGGGGGTGTACATAATGATATGACTCATTTTACCAAAGTTGCCAGCTCCTTCTGATGTGCCCATACCTTGGGTAGTTTGAGCTGTGTAATTGACATTCGCGCTAAAACGAAGTCTTTTGTTCATTCTATGGTCGAGTTTCATACGGATATTATCTTTCACCATATCACTGAAAACCATCAAACCATCTTCATTTTGATGCGTAAAAGAACCTGAATAGTTTAGGCCTTTCACTCCACCAGTCACCAAGACTTTATGACTTTGAGAAGTGGCTTGTTGGAAAGCCTCATTTTGCCAATTAACACCACGATTTTTATAAGTTTCATGTATATCCGTAAATTCTCCATACATTTCTTTGAAATTATTCAAAGCTGATGTGGTATTGTTGCGACGCTCATAATCTAAGAAAACAAACTCTTCTGCGCTTAATACATCCAATGTGCGAGCGATGTTTTTAATACCAAAATAGCCTTCATAACTGATGCTGGATTTTCCATCTTGTCCGCCCTTAGTCGTAACCACCACAACACCATTTGCACCACGAGAACCGTAGATAGCAGTAGAAGAGGCATCTTTCAGAATATCAATAGACTCAATATCAGAAGCATTCAAGGCATTGAAAGTAGAAGCTTCACTTGGAAAACCATCTATAATATATAAAGGATCGTTTCCTTGTGTGATAGACATACCACCGCGCACACGAATATCAACTTGAGCGTCGAGCGAACCCTCGCTGCTGGTCACACTCACACCTGAAATACGTCCGCCCAAAGCCTGAGCAATACTGGATACAGGAACTTTTTCTAGCTCTTTAGTATCTACGGATGATACAGAACCAGTTAAGTCTCTCCTGCGCATGGTACCATAACCAACCGCTACCACTTCAGTCAGCATAACCGAACTCTGCTCTAAGGTAACATTGATAATTTTACGACCGTTTACTTTCTCTTCTTTTGAGTCAAGTCCGACATAAGAGAAAACCAACACTGCAGTTTTTGCATCAGGAACAGCAATTTTGTAGTTACCATCAAAGTCGGTAACAGTTCCTATTTGTGTACCTTTTACCAATACTGATGCCCCGATAGCCTCAAGACCTTCGGAGTCAACAACTTTTCCAATAATTTCATTGGGATTTTGTGCCATTGCAAATACTGTCTGTGTTATGAAAAGCACAACAAGAAAAGCATGTTTACTAAATTTTTTCATGGGTAAATAATTTAATTTGAAATTTACACTGCAAATGTAGCCCGACTTATACATATATACTGTTAGCTTTGTTTTTGTAAACTTCAATATCCTTTTATTTATATTAATTCTGTCTAAAAAAATATCAAATTTGTTGATTGACAAATAGAACAGAGTGATAATGTCGAAATAAGGCTTTTCTTATCAGTAAATTCAGCTTTACTAAATCAAGTATCAATAGAACGCTTATGGATAGATGATTGTTGCGACTGTTGATAAATTCCCCTCATTTTTTTCTTGCGCATCTAAGGAAAGTTGGTATCTTTATCAACTCGAAAAAGCATTTTTAGAAGAGGTAGTAACTGCTTTAAAGCTACTGTATTACACGCTTTCAGCCTCATCGTATTTTCTCATTTTTTAAAATTCTTGCATTATGAAGTCTTTCGTTCACCTCCACGTGCACTCGCATTATTCAGTTTTAGATGGTATGTCAACCATCCCTGGCTTGATTAATAAGTCTATTGCACTTGGGATGAAGGCTGTGGCATTGACCGACCACGGAAATATGTTCGGAATCAAGGAGTTTTTCAACTATGCCGAAAATAAAAATAAGCCTTTGAAGAAGGAAATTGAAGGAATAGAAAATGAGTTGAAGGAGGTGACTGATGAGGAGAAAAGGCAGGAGTTGAATACAAAAATTGAGGAGCTACAACAACAAATGTTTAAACCTATCTTAGGCTGTGAGGCGTATGTGGCTCGTAGGGGTAGACACTTCAAAGATAAGGATAGAACAGAGGATAGAAGTGGGTACCACTTGGTGCTGCTAGCGAAAAATCTGACGGGCTATCAAAATCTTTCTAAATTGGTGACATTGGGTTGGACGGAAGGGTTTTATTATCGTCCACGTATCGACCATGAGATTTTAGAGAAATATAGTGAGGGAATCATTGCTCTGTCGGCTTGTCTGGGTGGCGAAATCCATAAAAAAGTAGAAAGCGGCAATTTGCGAGAAGCTGAAGAATCTGTGCTTTGGTATAAACGTGTTTTTGGTGATGATTACTATATAGAATTGCAATTGCATCAAACGGATAAACCCAATGCGGATACCTCAACCTATGAAAAACAAAGGATTCAAAATGAGGAACTTATCAAGCTGGCTCGTAAAACTAATACCAAACTTGTAGCTTCCAATGATGTGCATTTTTTAGAAGAAGCACATGCTGAAGGTCACGAGCGCCTGATTTGTCTGAGTACAGGTAAAGATTTGGATGACCCAACGCGTATGCGCTATACCAAACAGGAGTATCTGAAATCCCCTCAACAAATGTGGGAGATTTTCAAGGATATCCCTGAAGCTTTGGAAAATTCACTCGAAATAGCTGATAAGGTAGAGCATTACAGTATCAATTCGGATGCGAAAATGCCTGTTTTCCCTATTCCTGAAGATTTTGCAACGGAAGAGGAGTACAAACAAAAATATACAGAAGAAGAGCTGCGAGAAGAGTTTGGTGAAACCTATGATAAAATGGGTGGATATGATAAAATTATCCGTGTCAAATTGGAGGCTGATTATTTGCGCAAACTCACCTATGATGGAGCTGTGCTGCGGTATGGTGATGAACTTACGGATGACGTTCGTGAGCGTATCGATTTTGAGCTGAATGTGATGAAAGGAATGGGTTATCCTGGCTACTTTCTTATCGTTCAGGACTTTATTGCAGCAGCTCGCGATATGGGCGTGTCGGTCGGACCAGGGCGTGGTTCTGCTGCAGGTTCGGTGGTGGCTTATTGCCTCAAAATCACCAATATCGACCCGATTAAGTACGATTTACTGTTTGAGCGTTTCTTGAATCCTGATCGGGTGTCTATGCCTGATATTGATATTGACTTTGATGATGATGGGCGCGG
>CAYVWK010000045.1:0-6678 GCA_964455235.1 uncultured Paludibacter sp. | reverse complement strand
GATTGATATAGACAATATTCCTATTGATGATACTGCTACCTATGAGCTTTTTAGCAAAGGTCAAACGGTGGGTACGTTTCAGTTTGAGTCGCAGGGTATGCAGAAATATCTCAAAGAATTGAAACCTTCTCAATTTGAAGATTTGATTGCGATGAGTGCGCTGTATCGCCCTGGTCCTATGCAATATATCCCCAGTTTTATCAACAGAAAACACGGACTTGAGAAGATAGAATACCACTTCCCTGAAATGGAAAGTCGCTTGAAAGATACCTATGGCATTACGGTTTACCAAGAACAGGTCATGCTCCTCAGTCGCGATTTAGCTGGATTTACCCGCGGTGAATCCGATGAGTTACGCAAGGTGATGGGTAAAAAACTGGTAGATAAAATGGCTCCTTTGAAGGAGAAATTCATGAAAGGGGCGAAGGCGAAAGGCTTTAAACCAGTCGAAAAGCTTGAGCGTATTTGGTCTGACTGGGCTGAATTTGCTAAATATGCTTTTAATAAATCGCATGCGACTTGTTATTCTTGGATTGCTTATCAGACGGCTTACCTGAAAGCGCATTACCCAGCTGAGTTTTTAGCAGCGAACTTAACGCGTAACAAGGATAATATTTCTGAGGTTGAGAAGTTCATGGATGAATGTCGCAGCATGGGAATGCACGTGCTCGGCCCCGATGTCAACGAGAGCGATCTTAACTTTACCGTCAACCCCGAGGGCAATATCCGCTTCGGATTGGGCGGCATCAAAGGTGTTGGTGGCGGTGCTGTTGAAGCGATAGTGAAAGAACGTGCTAAAAACGGGAAATACAAGAGTATTTTTGATTTTATTGAAAGGGTAAATCTCACTTCTTGTAATAAAAGAGCCATCGAAAGTCTGGTGCTGGCTGGTGCGTTCGATACCTTTTCAGAAATCAAAAGAGAGCAGTTTTTTGCTGAAAATACCAAAGGTGAAGTCGTATTAGAAACGATTATCCGCTACGGAAATAAGTTTCAATTAGATAGCGATTCCAACCAAAACACCCTTTTTGGAGATATGGAAGAGGTTGAAATTATGAAACCTGAAATTCCCTATGCACCAGAGTGGTCGCCCCTCGAAAAGCTCAAAAAGGAACGCGAATATATTGGCATGTTCCTCTCTGCACATCCTTTGGATGATTATGAATTTGAGATGAATTATCTCTGCAACACAAAGACTTCAGAATTAAAAGATTTGGAGTATTTACAAGGCAAACCGCTACAAATTGGAGGGATGATTACGGCCTTGCGACATGGTACCACCAAAAATGGTAAACCTTACGGTATTTTTACGGTAGAAGATTATGATGGTGCACATGAATTTCCTTTGTTCGGTAATAACTATATCGAGTTTTCAAAATACATGATTAAGGATTTGTATGTGATGATCTATGCGATTGTGCAAGAAAAAGGTTCAGATTATCGCTTTCAACAGCAACGAGATCCCAATTTGCCTAAAGAATTAGAATTGAAGATACAGAAAATTGAGATGTTGGATGAAGTGAAAGACAAACTAACGGAGAGTCTGACCATCAGTATAGCTTCAGATCAGTTTGATAAGGAATTAAGTGATACACTTTCTGCTATGATTTTGAAACATAAAGGCAATACCAATATCTATTTTGAGATGATAAATACGCATTCTCAGGAACGCATAAAACTCTTTGCTCGTAAGCATCGTGTGACCATCACCAAAGATTTTTATAAGATGCTGAAAAGGTATAAAGAAGAAAATAGAATCGATTTTCAAGTCGTATAAATAGATTTTTTCAATAAGATAATAAGACAATTCAATGTGTTTTCTTTTGATGATATCTAGGTTTTAGCCTAAATTTGCCGTCAAAATTAACAATTAACAATTAACCATTAATAATTATACAAAATGGCATTAGAATTTACAGATGACAACGTCATGGAAGTGATAAACAGCGGTAAACCTGTAGTAATCGACTTTTGGGCAGAGTGGTGCGGACCCTGTCGCATGGTAGCTCCCAGCATAGCAGAACTAGCAGAGCAATACGGCGAGCAAGTAGCTATCGGAAAAATGGATGTGGATGAGCACACCGAAACCCCCAGCAAATACGGTATCCGTAACATCCCAACCATCCTTTTCATCAAAAATGGTGAGATTGTAGATAAGCAAGTCGGCGCTGCCCCAAAGAATGTTTTAGAGGAGAAGGTGAAGGCAATGCTTTAGGGTGATATTGAAGCGTTGAATTGAATATTTGTTGAGTTGTTGAGCTGTTGAGTTGTTGAGAACTTCCCTTCTTTATAACTTGATAAACTGTATAAAACCAGCAACTAGTAACCAGTAACCAGCAACTTCCTTCTTCTCCAATCAGAACTTCAGATAAAACTCTCTCGTCAGCTCCACATACTCCTTAGAGTATTCATGCCTTTGTGCGGTTTCGATTTCAATGGATGAGGTAAGCATGCTGCGGTTTTCAAAGCCGAACTCTAAAAGTAAACGCTTGGCGGGTGTGTTGGATTTGGGATGTACATGCACTTTTTGATAACAATTGAGCTGGTGTTTTTTAGCAGTTTCAATACAGATAAGACCTTCTGAAACGGGTAGAATAATGCATATTCTGCCTGTTTTCTTGAGTAGATAGGAAACGTGCTGTAGCAATTCTTCATGTGTTAGACTGTCCGTATGCCTGGCAGTAGAACGCTTACTATCAGGTGCTTTTAGCGAATCAACAAAATAGGGTGGGTTGGAGATAATCAAATCGTATTGCTCTTTTTTATCTATACTGAAATCCTGCAAAGCCGTATGGTAAACTGCAATTCTATCCGACCATTTACTCGCATCAATATTGAATTGACTTTGCTGAATAGCTCCTTTATCAATATCAATAGCATCTATTTGAGCATCAGTGCGTTGTGCCATCATCAAAGCGATTAAACCACTTCCGCAGCCCACATCTAAAATCTGCTTTTCAGTATGATGGATAGGCGTCCAAGCTCCAAGCAATACACCATCAACACCAACTTTCATGGAGCATAAATCGTGATATACCGTAAATTGTTTGAACTGAAAATAGGGATTTGCCATTTTATCTTCTGTGAGGTCTTTGGTCGCGGTCGGAAGGGGTAGTGCGGCGTTGTGTGGCTGGGACTGTTCTTTCTGGTTGTGCTCTTTGAGGAGAAGTTGCTGATGGGTTGCGGTTTACCCTTCTTTCTTGAAGCGTTTTGTACTGCTCTGGTGTCAGCACTTTTTGCATAGCTTCATTCTTATTTTTCGATCTTTCCAAGGCATCTGCACGTGAATTGGAGATTTGTCGCTCGCGCGCATGACGTAAATTTATCTCATAAATAGCTTCTGCTTGTCGCTCAGAAAGGTTCAGTTCACCCGTAATTTTCTGCGTTTGAAAAGTAGCCTCCTGCTCTGGCGTTCGCGTAGGAGCAGGAGCTATTTCTTGCATTATATTTTCAGAAAATAATGGAGCAAAAAAAAATAGAAGAGCGAAAATGAGCGTGAATTTCATTTTTTTACGTTTTGCGTGGTGCGCAAATCATCAAAATTTATACCAAATCACTGAAAATAAGACTCTTAGAATAATCTCCCTGATTCCCTAAGTCTGATGTTTGTAAGCACTTGTTTGGTGTGACGAGAGAAATCTCCATTCATTAACCAACCAAAATAACCCGAATCTTTTTTAAGAACTTCAGCAACAGCCTCGCCTTTATATTTTCCAAAATTGAAAACCTCTTCGCCCTTATCATTATATACTATACGACCAGCATAATCTACATTATTAGATTGTGTAGTGTATTTTGAAAGTGCTTCTATATCAGTAGGAAGATCTTGGTATCTTTCCAATTGAGCCTTCAAAATCTCATAAGTAGCTAAGGTATCTACCGTAGCATCATGCGCTCCATCCAAATCTTTATCGCAATAGAATTTGTAAGCTGCTGATAATGTGCGCTGTTCCTTCTTGTGGAAGATGACTTGCACGTCAATAAACTTCCTTTTAGATAAATCAATATCAGCCTCAATGCGTAAAAATTCTTCCATCAAAAGGGGAACATCAAATTTATTGGAATTATAACCTGCAATATCACAACCTTTAAAATCACGGATCAATTCGGCAGCAATCTCCTTAAAAGTAGGTGCATCAGCAACCGCTTCATTAGTTATTTTATGAATAGCAGTTGACTCAGGAGGGATGGGCATTTCAGGGTTTACCAGAAAAGTTTTGGTTTCCTCTTTCCCATTGGGATAAACCTTATGATAGGCAATTTGAACGATGCGATCGTTGGTAATATTGATACCAGTTGTTTCTAAGTCGAAAAAAATGATGGGATTTTTAAGTTGAAGTGCCATAGCAAGTTTTTATTTGATATGAAAAAGCAGAAGAACGCATTTATCCTTCTGCTTTTTACAATGATTATTTAGAGAAATTAGTCATTCAATAACATCGGCATCAAAAGCATAAGGATGTCCTCACTCTCGTTTTGCTCAAGTGGTAAAATCAGACCTGCTCTTGATGGATCGGTAAGCTCAATTACGATTTCATTAGCGTCTAAATTACTTAGTAATTCAATCAAAAAGCTTGATCTAAAGCCAATTTTCATAGGCTCATCTGTGTATTGACACTCGATAGTTTCTTCAGCAGAAATAGAAAAATCAATATCTTGAGCTGATATAATGATTTGATTTTCAGTAAATTGCAGTTTAATAAGATTGCTTGCTTGATTAGAGAATACAGAAACGCGCTTCAATGCGTTGAGTAAAGTGATGCGATCAACTATCACTTTAAATGGATTTCCTTGAGGAATTACACCATTGTAGTTGGGATATCTACCTTCTACTTGGCGGCAGATAACAGTGTAGTTTGCTAATTTGAAATAAGCATTTTTCGCATCAAACTTCACAGTTACATCGCCACTTTCTTTTGGTAGGATACTTTTTAATAAAGTTGCAGGCTTTTTAGGCAGGATAAAGTTCACTTTTTCAGGCTCTTCAGCACCTTCCTCTTTCCATGCATTAATCTCTTTATAAGAGGTTTTGTAACGCACCAATTTATGCGCGTCTGTAGCAACTAAAGTGATATTATCTTTGTAGATGTCGAAATAAACACCATTCATAATAGGGCGCAATTCATCATCAGCAGCACAGAATAAAGTCTTGGTAACACCCATATTTAGGATATCAACATCCATCACAAATTCAGTTGCATCATCCTCAATCATAGGGAGTTGTGGATATTCATCCCCATTTTGCCCGATGAAATTATAGGTACCATTAGCAGAGGTAATCACCATGCTTAAATTCGAGTCGTTGATCTCGAAAGTAAGCGGTTGCTCTGAAAACTCGCGTAGCGTATCAAGCAACAAACGAGAGGCAACAGCCACTTTACCAGAACCTTCTACACCTTCAATTTCCATAGAAGTAATCAAAGTTGTTTCTGTATCAGAGGCGGTGATAGTCAATAGGTTATCCTGTATATCAAACAAGAAATTATCCAAAATCTGCAAGGTGTTTTTGTTATTGATAACGCGACTAATAGCTTGCAAATGACTTAATAAGACTGTACTTGATGCAATAAACTTCATAATGCGATATTTATTAGATTGTTTTTTGAAAGAGCAAATGTAAGCATTTTTTTGTGAATAAAAAACCTTAGAATAAATTTGTTTTGCCCTATTGTTAATGTTTAGTTGTAGATAGGATTTTACGCTTAAAAACCCGTTGATTTGAGATTTAAACCAGCTTTTTCATCCAAGCCAAACATCAAATTCATGTTTTGAACGGCTTGTCCTGATGCCCCTTTCAGTAAATTATCAGTAATAGAAATTATCAGCAATTTATCTTCGTGTTTTTCGAGATAAACGACTGTTTTATTGGTGTTTACCACCTGTTTTAAGTCAGGACTTTTATCTGTAACAAAAGTAAAAGCAGCCTCTTTATAATATTCTCTATAGATATTGTAAGCTTCTTCTATACTGATATCAGTTTGTGTATAGGCTGAAACGAAAATACCGCGTGTAAAATCACCCCTCATAGGGATAAAGTTGAACGGGCTGTTGAAATCGGGTTGCAGTTGCGTGATTGACTGAAGAATTTCCTGTTGATGGCGGTGCGTAAAAGCATTGTACACAGAGATATTGCTGTTACGCCAGCTAAAATGCGTAGTTGCAGAAGGTTTCACTCCAGCACCGGTAGAGCCCGTAATAGCATTGACGTGTACATCGTTGTTGAGCAAACCTTTAGCAGCTAAGGGTAGTAACGCCAACTCAATAGCAGTCGCAAAACAGCCAGGATTGGCTATATGATTTGCTTTTTTAATCTCATCTTTATTGAGCTCGGGCAAACCGTAAATAAAGTCATGGTTTTTACTTTTTGCACGATAATCAGTTGATAAATCGATGATTTTTACCTTTTGCGGTATATCATTCGCTTCGATAAACTTTTTACTATCTCCATGTGCAGAGCATAAAAACAGCACATCCACTTGCTCAAAAGGTAAATCCGAAGTGAAAACCAAATCTGTCTCACCTATTAATCCACTGTGTACCTGTGTAATAGGATTTCCCGCATTACTCGTACTATGTACAAAAACAATTTCAGCATTTGGATGATTTATCACTATCCGTAATAATTCCCCTGCTGTATATCCTGCGCTACCTATGACGCCTATTTTGATTGTTTGCATG
>CAYVWK010000044.1:12930-14749 GCA_964455235.1 uncultured Paludibacter sp. | reverse complement strand
TATGGGATTACCCAATTGATTTATCGATGAAAATCTCTAATGCGTAATTTGGGTTTATCGTTATTTTTATCAAAAAAACTGCCCCATACATTTAATGTACAGGGCAATCTTTATTGTTTTTGATGATTGTGGATAAGTCACGACTTGTCCCTACCATATGAATCAATTCCGTATCTCTTTAATCTTTATAAACTTTCTAACTCTTATCTCCCTTAATCCCTTTATCAGGGGTACCAGTTGGTTTAGCAATATTCTCGCGCATAGCGGTGTCTGCCTCTATGTTTTTCATGCGATAATAATCCATGATGCCTAAATTGCCGCTGCGGAAGGCTTCTGCCATAGCTTTTGGAACTTCAGCTTCGGCTTGGATAACCTTCGCTCTTTGCTCTTGGGTGTGAGCTTTCATCTCTTGCTCTAAGGCAACTGCCATGGCGCGACGCTCTTCAGCTTTAGCTTGTGCAATGTTTTTATCTGCTTGCGCTTGATCCATTTGAAGTTGTGCACCGATATTTTTACCTATATCAATATCCGCAATATCAATGGAAAGAATTTCGAAAGCTGTACCTGCATCCAACCCTTTTTTCAATACTACTTTAGAGATAGTATCTGGGTTTTCTAATACAGATTTATGCGATTCGGATGAACCGATAGAAGATACGATACCTTCACCAACACGTGCTAAAACAGTCTCTTCTCCTGCACCTCCAACCAAACGTTTGATATTTGCTCTAACCGTTACGCGCGCTTTAGCAATCAACTGAATACCGTCTTTCGCTACGGCTGTAACTGGCGGAGTATCAATTACTTTTGGGTTTACCGACATCTGTACGGCTTGGAAAACATCGCGACCTGCTAAGTCAATAGCTGTTGCCATTTGGAAGGTTAAGTCGATATTAGCTTTAGATGCTGAAACTAAAGCGTGGGTTACGCGCTCGATATGACCACCTGCAAGGTAGTGAGCTTCTAAGCCATCGCGTGTAACTTCCTTTAAATCAGCTTTATGAGCTTCAATCATACATGCTACAATCACATGGGGTGGCACTTTACGGATACGCATTAAAAACAGCTGTATCAAACTGATGCTCACGCCCGAAACCTTAGCTGAAAGCCAAAGTAAAAACGGAACATAGTAGAAGAATAGGAGAATTAAAATCCCTAACACGGCAAAGCCAATAATTTCAAATAGTCCCATAGAATTTAATTTTTATGTGTAAATATTATTTTATTTCTGAATATAATTTCTTTTATAAGAATACGTATCTAATCAATTTTCTACTGAATTTTCGGTTTCTTCAAGTGGTTTTCTTTCAACTAATACATTGGTTGATTGCACTTTAATGACAATCACTTCCACATTTTCATCTATAAAATCATCCAAAGCTTTAGCTTCCATAGTCTGACCGTTTACCCTGATTTTACCCATAGGTGCTAAACGAGAACTGGTAACTCCTATATCGCCTTCCTTCACAGTAATGTCTTCCATAGGGTCATTTTTACTGTCTATATCCGTTTTGAGCGACATCTTGTCCAATGCTTTTGAGCGAATAAAAATGGAGATAGCAAGTGCCATCATAATAAAGGCTGCCACCATAGTGAGTCGTCCAGCAAACGGACTGATAAACGCAAAGGCGTAATACACAGCACTTCCGAGGAATAATAAACCTCCAATGCCTGCAATAGATACTCCTGGTATGAGGAACATCTCTACCAGTAGCAAAGCGATTGCTACTAATAATAAGATAAATACGATTGCTATTTCCATACTGTTCAAAAAATCGTGTAAATATATTGAAAATATCTTGAAAATTAATGCGAATTG
>CAYVWK010000044.1:9693-12830 GCA_964455235.1 uncultured Paludibacter sp. | reverse complement strand
AAAAGAGAATAATCAGCCGTTAGATATTTTTTATTCTCATTGTATTTGAATTGATATACGCAGACTTTATCATCCGCTTGAAAACGATCTGAAACAAACCATCCTGCACCTAAAGTTTCATCTATAACGAGCATATAATCATTGTAAAACGAATTAAAGGGCATACCGATATTGTCTGGAATAAGGTAATCATTCGTTCCTGCATTATAGCGTGTCATAAAAATATCATAACCACCCATAGATAGCTCATTATCAGCAGCAAAATAAAGTGTGATACCATCTAACATCAGAAAAGGATAGTTGATATTATCGTAGGTATTGATATTATTGGATAGTAATTCGGGTTGCGACCATCCATCTAATAACTTATTGGCTGCAAATAGTTTCGTTTGATTGTTGACTATATCAGCAAAAATTTTTCTGTCGCCTCTTTGGGTGATGAAACTAACTAAATCAACATTGTTTTCATTCAGTTTTTTGGTTTCTACCGTAAAACGCCCTGTTTCGCGGCTTAGCTCATAATGTTCTAAAAATTCTTTTTTATCAACGATGAAAGTGTCTATAATAGCGATGTCTTCTACTCTGTTGATAAGTTTGGAAGCTATTTCAGCACGACGAATTTTATCTTTTGCATCATGCAAAAGGTAAATATTTGGCGATTTACCTTTTGCGTAATTGTTGAAAAACTCAATTGCATGCTCAAATCTATAGATGTTGAAATAGCTATCTGCTAAATAATAATCGCGCAAAGGATAACGCTCTCCACTCAAAATGAAATGGTCGATAGCCTTATCGTAATCACCTAATTCATAAGCACACCGTGCAAATCGATAGTTGCTTAGAGCGTCGGCTGGTCGGCGCTTTAAAAGTGTTTCGTAGATAGTAGCTGCTTCAGCGTAATTCTTATTATTAAACAAAGCTTCGGCTTGTGCAGCTGTTTGTGCAAAAGCTGCAATAGATAGAAAAAAGGATATAATAAATAGGTAAATTCTCATGCTTATTTTTATCAAAGACTACAAAAATACAATTTTTAGCTGAGATAAATGGACTTTTTTTGCTGATTTTGCTTAATAAATCTTACATTTGTGCTTTGTTTCGTTCACATAGAGAAATTTTTCATAATGTAGTTTATTGTGCATCAAATTAAAAATAAACCTCATCAGCATAGCCATCACCATCATTCGGATAGTGAAAAAAACATAGGTTTTGCTTTTTTTATGAATATTACTTTTGCCATTATTGAAGTAATTGGTGGTTTGCTAACAAATAGTGTTGCTATTCTGTCTGATGCTGTACATGATTTTGGTGATAGTATTTCTCTAGGTTTAGCGTGGTATTTTCAACGTTTATCAAAGAAGGGGAGTGACAAAAAATACTCTTACGGATATAAACGTTTCTCTCTTTTAGGGGCAATTATTAATTCGGTGGTGTTGCTTGTGGGTAGCATTTTAATCCTCACCAAAACTATCCCTCGTATTATTCATCCTGAAGATACGCATATTCCAGGTATGTTTATTTTGGCAATTTTTGGGGTGATAGTCAATGGTGCAGCGATTCTACGTTTGCGAAAAGGCACCTCTATCAACGAAAGGGTGGTCTCTTTACACATGATGGAGGATGTTTTAGGTTGGGTGGCGATTTTAATTGGTACAATCATTATGTATTTCTTCAACCTACCGATTATTGACCCGATTTTATCAGTTTTAATCACGATTTATATCCTGATAAATGTATTCAAAAATATCAATATTAGCATGCGGATAATCCTGCAAGGTACTCCAGAAGATGTTGATTTAGAGGAAATTAAAAACACGATAATGACCTTAGAAAATATAGATTCTATGCATGATTTTCATAGTTGGTCGGTAGATGGCATTTATAATGTGGCTACAACGCATATCGTTCTATCTAAAGAGTTATCTATGAGTGAATTATCTGCTTTAAAAGTAAAGATACGAACTAAGCTAAAAGATTTGAAAATTGATCATTTGACTATGGAATTTGAAACTCTAGACGAGATTTGTAGTTTCGAGGATTGTTTAAAATAAAGTTATGGTAGAAAGAACGAGAAAAGCAAAACGAGTAACGTGGGTAGGTTTTTTTGCAAACTTAATGCTGACCGCTTTTAAGTTGTTTGCTGGATTTTTAGGACGAAGTACTGCCATGATTGCAGATGGAGTACATTCTTTATCTGATTTTGTTACCGATGTTTTGGTATTAATATTCATTGATATATCTGGAAAAGATAAAGATGATGACCACCGATATGGACATGGAAAATTTGAGACCTTTGCGACACTTCTTATCAGTATAATATTGATTTTGGTCTCAGTTGGGATATTTTGGTCAGGTATTACTAAACTGATATCTGTTTTTCAGGGTGAAATTCTCGAACAACCCACTTTAATCGCACTGTATGCAGCACTTATATCCATCATTTCCAAAGAATTGATTTATAGATATACTAAACTTGTGGGAACTCAAATTCAAAGTGATGCGGTAATTGCAAACGCTTGGCATCACCGTTCGGATGCGCTCTCTTCTATAGCAACAGCTTTGGGTATTTCGGGTGCTATCTTTTTAGGAGAATCTTGGCGTATTTTAGACCCTTTAGCTGGTATGTTGGTGAGTTGTTTTATCATCAAAATTGCCATTGAATTGGGTATTCCAAGTATGCACGAATTGTTAGAGCGTTCGTTACCTGTAGAGACTGAAGATAAAATTATTCATATTATTGAGTCTCATCCAGATATTATCACATTTCATAATTTAAAAACACGTAAAGTCGGACAAATATATGCGATTGATGTGCACATCAAAATGGATAAGGAAATTAGTTTTGTGAAATCGCATGATATTGCTACAGATATAGAAGTAGCCTTGCGTAAAAAATTTGGGGAGCGTACCATAACAAGCATACATACAGAGCCTTATATGGCGAAATAACTGTACGCAGGATGAGAGTCGAACTCACAAGCCGATACCGGCACTACCCCCTCAAAGTAGCGTGTCTACCAATTCCACCACCTGCGCAAGTATTCAAAGAACGCAATTAGAAGCGTTTAATCCAACAGAAATGAGGCCTCCTCAAAATTGCCCCGCAAAAGTACAATATATTTTGATATTCTGCAAGATGT
>CAYVWK010000044.1:0-9593 GCA_964455235.1 uncultured Paludibacter sp. | reverse complement strand
AATTGTTAATGGTTAATTATTAATGATTAATGACAGAAATAGTTCAACAATTCAACGATTCAACAGTTCAACGATTCAACAGGTTCCTGAGCGTTAGTCGAGGGACTCCAAATTCTCTTTAATCGCATCTAAAAACTCCTGCGTATTCAGATAATGTTCGCGAGTCATTTTGTCGCCATAAGCTAATAGAGCTAAGTCTTTGGTCATTTGTCCATTTTCAACAGTTTGTACGCAGACTGTTTCTAATTTTTTACTGAAGTTGATAAGAGCTTCGTTACCGTCTAATTTACCTCTGTGCGCCAAACCTCTTGTCCACGCAAAGATAGAGGCAATGGGGTTGGTAGAGGTTTCTTTGCCTTGTTGATGTTGGCGGTAATGGCGAGTAACTGTGCCATGTGCTGCCTCAGCTTCAACGGTTTTACCATCAGGAGTTACAAGCACAGAAGACATCAAACCTAAAGAACCAAAGCCTTGTGCGACAGTATCTGACTGCACATCACCATCGTAGTTTTTACAAGCCCACACAAATCCACCGCTCCATTTTAAGGCAGATGCCACCATATCATCTATCAAACGATGCTCGTAGGTGATGCCTGCAGCTTCAAACTTTGCCCTGAACTCTGCTTCATATACTTCTTGGAAAATATCCTTGAAGCGTCCATCATAAGCCTTTAAAATGGTGTTTTTGGTGGACATATACAACGGCCATTTCTTCTCCAAAGCAACTTGGAAAGAAGAACGTGCAAAACCGTATATCGACTCATCGGTATTATACATCGAAAGGGCAACGCCATCACCTTGAAAATCATAAACTTCCCATTCTTGGGTTTCGCCTTCCTCGTTAGTAAACGACATTTTTAAAGTCCCTTTACCCTTGATAACCACATCAGTAGCTTTGTATTGATCACCAAAGGCATGACGACCAATCACGATAGGTTGCTCCCAACCAGGTACCAAACGAGGTATGTTAGAACAAATGATGGGTTCGCGAAAAACAGTACCACCAATGATATTTCGCAAGGTGCCATTAGGCGATTTCCACATTTTTTTCAGTCCAAACTCCTCCACCCGTGCTTCATCAGGCGTAATAGTAGCACACTTTACACCTACATTGTATTTCTGGATAGCATGAGCCGCATCAATGGTTACTTGATCGTCAGTAGCATCCCGATTTTCCATCCCCAAATCATAATATTTAATGTCTATATCCAAATAAGGAAGGATAAGTTGCTCTTTGATGAATGACCAAATTATACGCGTCATTTCATCGCCATCTAACTCGACTATAGGGTTTTGAACTTTTATTTTTTGCATGATTGTTTTATTTTGTTGAATGTTGAATGTTGAATGTGGAATGTGAAATATGTGTAGGGACAAGTCGTGACTTGTCCCTACACAAAAGACGAAGTCCACTGTTTGTGTCGTTTTTTTATTTGTGAATTTTTGCGTGTTTTTGTGGTTGAATATTGTGGATTGTTCAGAACCAGCAACCAGCAACTAGCAACCAGTAACCAGTAACCAGTAACTAGCAACTAGTAACTTTATCTCTTATTCAGTGGCACAAACGCTACTCTCTCGCCTACATTTTTATAAGCAGGGCGAATGATGCGTTTACTTGAGAAATTCAGTTCTTCGATGCGATGTGCTGTCCAGCCTGTTACGCGCGACATAGCAAATAGAGGCGTATAAACTTCAGATGGAAGCCCCATCATATCATATACAAACCCTGAGTAAAAATCCACATTGGTGCAAACCTGTTTCTTGATATCCGTACCTTTGAAATTCATAAAGGCATTGATGGATCTTTCTTCTACCAAAGAGAAAAACTCGAACTCTTTCAGCCTGCCTTTTTCCTCAGCAAGCGAGCGTGCTAAGTCTTTCAGTAGTACAGCACGAGGGTCAGAAATGGTATAAACAGCGTGACCAATCCCGTATATCAAACCTGAACGGTCATACGCCTCTTTATTCAACATTTTATTCAAATAAGAGTCGATTTCTTTGGTGCTCGACCAATCTTTAATGTTTTCTTTTAGGTGGTCGAACATGTGGTTTACCTGAATATTAGCACCCCCATGTAGTGGACCTTTCAATGAGCCAATTCCCGCTGCAATCGCGGAATAAGTATCGGTTTGAGTAGAGCTTACCACCCTTACTGAGAAGGTTGAGTTATTACCTCCACCGTGTTCTGCGTGTAACATCAAGCATAAGTCTAATAACTTGATATCCAAATCAGTATATCGGCGTGGACCTTTAATCATATACAAGAAGTTTTCAGCTACAGAGGCTCCTTCTAAAGGATGGCGGATGTGCAGTGAACGACCTTGCTGACTGTGTCTCAAGATGTTATAAGCATAAGCGATGATGGTAGGGAATTTTGCAATCAAATCTACCGACTGGCGCACTAAATTATCCCTCGAAATATCATCAGCTTGAGGGTCGTAAGTGTACATTTCCAAAACACTACGTGCTAAAATATTCATAATATCCTGACCTTCAAGCTCTAAGATATTCATTTTCATTTGAGTATCTAAAGCCATTGAATCCGTAATGATTTCTTTGAAGGTGTTTAGCTCCTCTTTATCAGGAAGATAGCCCGATAACAAAAGAAAAGCAGTTTCCTCAAAACCTAAGCGATTTTCTTTCATTACGCCATGTACCATATCTTCCAAATCAACCCCTCTGTAGAAAAGCTTACCTGGAATTGGTTTCAAGCCACCCTCTGGAAGTCGCTCATAACCAACCACATCACCTACTTGAGTAAGGCCAACTAAGACACCAGTATTGTCTTCGTTTCGTAAACCGCGCTTCACATTAAACTTAGTGAAAAGCTCTTTGTCGATGCGACTGGTTTGTTTTACGGTTTCAGATAATTTATAAATCAAAAAGTCCTTTTTGTTACTCATTTTCATGTTGTATGTATTAATTGTTTACCATTGCATTTAACGCACTTCCAGCCTTATACCAGCCAATCTGCTGTTCGTTATAAGTATGTGCCACTTCAAATTCATCCTGGGTGCCATCGCTGTGATTCAATACCACTTTCAGGTTTTTATTGGGTTGAAAATCTTCCAAACCAATGATGCTAATCCTATCATCTTCACGTACTTTATCATAATCATCTTTATCGATGAAAGTTAAAGCTAACATTCCCTGCTTTTTCAGGTTAGTTTCATGGATACGTGCGAAAGATTTCACCAAAATTGCTTTAACATTGAGGAAGCGAGGCTCCATAGCTGCGTGTTCACGTGACGAACCTTCACCATAATTTTCCTCTGCAACCACCACAGAGCCAACACCTTGTGCTTTGTATTTACGAGCGAGAGCTGGCACAGCACTATATTCGCCCGTTTCAACATCTAAAACAGCATTGGTTTTATCATTAAAGGCATTCACCGCACCAATCAGCATATTATCAGAAATATTATCAAGATGACCTCTGAAACGTAACCACGGACCAGCCATAGAAATATGGTCGGTAGTGCATTTGCCTTTAGCCTTGATGAGCAGCGGAAGTTGATGTAAATCCTTGCCATCCCAAGCTGCAAAAGGCTCTAATTTTTGTAGACGATTGGATTCTGGGTTGATGTTGATTTCTATAGAAGAACCATCAGCAACTGGTTCTGTATAACCAGCATCTTCCACCGCAAAACCTTTGATAGGTAGCTCGTAACCCTTTGGTTCAGTTAGCATTACCTCTTCACCTTTAGCGTTTGTAAGCGTATCTTTTAAGGGATTGAAGCACAAATCGCCCGCAATCGTCAGTGCAGCAACCATTTCAGGGGATGCCACAAAAGAGTGTGTATTCGGATTGCCATCGTTGCGCTTCGCAAAGTTGCGGTTGAACGAGTTGACGATGGAATTAGGACGGTCAGGATTGTCGATTTCGCGTTTCCACTGACCAATACAAGGTCCGCACGCATTTGCCATGATGGTAGCACCAGCTGCTTCAAATTCAGCTAAAATACCATCACGCTCAGCAGTATAGCGCACCTGCTCCGAACCTGGGTTGATGATGAATTGCGATTTCACTTTCAGACCATCTTCGCGGGCTTTTTTTACGATAGAAACAGCACGCGTTAAATCTTCGTAAGATGAGTTGGTGCACGAACCAATCAGTCCAACCTCCATTTCACGTGGATAGCCTTTTTCTTCCACAACTTTTGCAAACTCAGTCAGCGGATAGGCAGCATCAGGTGTATATGGACCATTAATATAAGGCTCTAATTCATCCAAATTGATTTCAATAACGCGATCGTAATACTTTTCAGGATTTGCAACTACCTCATCATCAGGCTGTAAAGCTGCTAATTTTTGCATCGCAATTTCAGCAATTTCAGTACGACCTGTTGCTTTTAGATAATCAGCAGATTTCACATCAAAAGGAAAGATAGAAGTAGTAGCCCCAACCTCAGCACCCATATTGCAAATAGTGCCTTTGCCTGTAGCAGAGATGGTTTGCGTACCTTCACCAAAATATTCAATCACTGCATTAGTACCTCCTTTTACAGTCAAGATACCAGCTAATTTCAATATCACATCTTTTGGGGAAGTCCAGCCCGACATACGTCCAGTCAGCTTCACACCAATGATTTTCGGCATTTTCAGTTCCCAAGGCATACCCGCCATCACATCCACCGCATCAGCTCCACCCACGCCAATTGCAATCATACTCATACCACCAGCGTTAGGCGTGTGCGAGTCGGTTCCTATCATCATTCCGCCAGGGAAAGCATAGTTTTCCAACACCACCTGATGAATAATACCAGCACCAGGTTTCCAGAAACCTATGCCGTATTTATTCGAGACATCACTCAAAAAATCATAGACTTCCTTGTTATTTTTATTCGCCGTTTGAAGGTCGACCAAAGCTGCTATATGTGCTTGAATAAGGTGATCGCAATGCACAGTAGAAGGCACAGCTACCTTTTCACGTCCAGAATTCATCAGTTGCAGCAAAGCCATTTGAGCCGTTGCATCCTGCATCGCTACACGGTCGGGCGCGAAGTTTACATAATCAGCACCCCGTTCAAAAGCCTTGGGCTGCTCGTCAAGATGTAAATGAGCATACAGAATCTTTTCCGTTAAAGTCATAGGACGCTTGAGAACCTCTCTTGCTTGTTGAATTTTTTCATCTAAGGACTGATAAACCGCCTTAATCATGTCAATGTCGAATACCATAATCAATTTCTTTTCAATATTTATGTGTGAATACAGATTTTTCCGTATAAATATACAGCTCTCGTTGCATATTTATGCAAAGATAGTAAATTTGATAAAATATCAATAGAAAAAGTTAACTATCTGCATGTTTTAACAAAAGAGGAGGGGAAAAGTTTATAAAGTTTGTCAAGTTTATAAAGTTTGAAAGTTTATAAAGAAATGTGCCGATGTGACTGATGTGCCAGTGTGCCAATGAGAATAATGTGCTGATGAGACTAATGTAGGGGAGATTAATGATTACTAGTTGCTAGTTTATTAGGCGTAAAGACGCATCTCTATGTATGGAAATGTAATAAATAAATTATCTTGCTTTTCTATGGTTTTTTTGTACCTTTGCAGACTTAATTTAAAAACCATTTGTAAGGCTTAGAATATGATTAAAATTACTTTTCCAGACAGTTCGGTACGTGAGTTTAACTCGGGGGTTACTGGACAAGAAATAGCTGAAAATATCAGCTCGCGTTTAGCAAAAGAGGTGTTGGCTGTGGCTGTAAACGGTCAGACTTGGGATTTATCGCGCCCCATCCAAGAAGATGCTGCTATTCAATTATATAAGTGGGATGATGACGAAGGGAAACATGCTTTTTGGCATTCTTCGGCTCACCTGATGGCGGAGGCTTTGCAGGAGTTGTATCCTGGTATTAAATTCGGCATCGGTCCCGCTATCGAAAATGGCTTCTACTACGATGTAGACCCTGGTGCGGCTGTCATCAAAGAGGGCGATTTGCCTGCTATCGAGCAAAAAATGGCGGAATTGGCTGCTCGTAATGAAGCTATCGTTCGCTCAAATATCAGTAAAGCTGATGCGCTTCAACTCTTTGGTAATAAGGGAGATGAATACAAGACAGAGCTGATTAGTGAGCTGGAAGATGGTACTATCAGCCTCTATTCTCAAGGTGACTTTACCGATCTTTGTCGTGGTCCGCACTTACCCGATACCTCTCCTATTAAAGCGATTAAATTACTCAGTGTTGCTGGTGCTTACTGGCGTGGTGATGAGAAACGTAAGATGCTGACTCGTATCTACGGCATTACTTTCCCTAAAAAGAAAATGTTGGATGATTATTTAGTACTTTTGGAAGAGGCTAAGAAACGTGACCATAGAAAAATCGGTAGGGAATTGGAGCTTTTTGCTTTCTCTGAAACTGTAGGAAAAGGTCTGCCTTTGTGGTTACCTAAAGGTACTGCTCTCAGATTGCGTCTGGAAGATTTTTTGAAGAAAATCCAAAGAAGGTTTGAATATGACCAAGTTATCACTCCTCATATTGGCAACAAACAACTTTATATCACTTCTGGTCACTATGCAAAATATGGCAAGGATTCTTTCCAACCTATCCATACACCTGAGGAGAACGAGGAGTACCTATTGAAACCGATGAACTGTCCGCATCACTGTGAAATATATAAGGTAAAACCTCGCTCATACAAAGATTTGCCTATCCGCATGGCGGAGTTTGGTACGGTTTACAGATATGAGCAAAGTGGTGAGCTTCATGGACTTACACGCGTTCGTTCTTTTACGCAAGATGATGCGCATATTTTCTGTCGCCCCGACCAACTGAAAAGTGAGTTTTTAAAGGTGGTGGATATCATCTTTATCATCTTTAATGCTTTGGATTTCAAGAACTTTGAAGTGCAGATTTCCTTGCGCGATCCTGATAATAAGGAGAAATACATAGGTTCTGAAGATAATTGGATTAAGGCTGAACAGGCTATCGTTGAGGCTTGTCAGGAAAAGGGTTTGACGGCTCGTGTTGAATTAGGCGAAGCTGCTTTTTATGGACCTAAATTAGATTTCATGGTGAAGGATGCTTTGGGTCGTCGCTGGCAGTTGGGCACTATTCAGGTGGATTACAATCTTCCTGAGCGCTTTGATTTGGAATATACTGGTGAGGATAACCAAAAGCACCGCCCAGTGATGATTCACCGCGCACCATTCGGCTCTATGGAGCGTTTCGTGGCTGTGTTGATAGAGCATACTGCTGGTAAGTTTCCTTTGTGGTTAACACCTGACCAAGCGGTGATTTTGCCTATCAGTGAGAAGTTTAACGACTATGCTCATGAAATTGCTAAGGAGTTGAATAGAAAGGAAGTACGTGTACTTGTGGATGATAGAAATGAGAAGATTGGTCGCAAAATCCGCGATAATGAATTGAAACGTATTCCTTATATGTTGATTGTTGGCGAGAAAGAAGCTGAAAATCATGAGGTTGCTGTTCGCCGTCAAGGTGAAGGTGATAAGGGCTCAATGTCGGTTGCTGCTTTTGCTGATATGATTAACGAGGAAGTGGATAGTCTTCTCAATCAATATAACTAATTGATAATGCATAGTTTAGAAGAGAAAAAAGAACAGTTTGCTTGTCTCCTTCAAATCATGTCTGATTTGCGTCAGCAATGTCCGTGGGATAGAGAGCAAACTTTCGAAAGTCTGCGCACACTCACCATAGAAGAAACCTATGAATTAGCTGATGCTATTCTGAAAAACGATATGCAGGAAATCAGTAAAGAGTTGGGTGACTTGCTATTACATGTAGTTTTTTATGCACAAATGGGCAGCGAAACCAATGATTTTGATATCTATGATGTGATGGATAAATTGGCTACTAAGCTGATTTATCGCCATCCTCATATTTATGGGGATGTGGATGCGGAAAATTCCAAGAAAGTGATGCAAAACTGGGAAGATTTAAAGCTGAAAGAAAAAGGCGGGAATAAAACCGTACTTTCAGGCGTTCCTGTATCTATGCCAGCTCTGATAAAAGCCTATCGTATTCAGGATAAGGCTCGTAGCGTGGGCTTCGATTGGGATGAAAAAGAGCAGGTGTGGGATAAGGTGAAAGAGGAAATAGGGGAGTTGCAAGATGAAATTGCAGCTATGGATAAGGACAAAATGGAAGCTGAATTTGGTGATTTGATGTTCAGCATCATCAATGCAGCACGTTTGTACGACATCAATCCCGAAAATGCCTTAGAGCGCACCAACCGCAAATTCATCCAACGATTTAATTACTTAGAATCTCAAACCATCGCCAAAGGCTTAGACTTGAAAAAGATGAGCTTGGAGGAAATGGAGGAGATTTGGCAGGAAGCGAAACGGATGTGACTAATGTGCTGATATGCCGATGAGAATAATGTGCCGATGTGCCGATGAGAATAGTATGCCGATGTGACTAATGTGCTGATAAGAATAATAAGAATAATGTGATAAATTAAAAAAACTCCTACATTTTTTAATTATTCTCATTGGCATATTGGCATATTGGCACATTTTCTTTACAAACTTTCTAACTTCTTTAAAATATGAAACAACTAACAACCATCATCATGAGTATGATTATTTTAGCTTCCTGTGGAGGAAAAGGCAAATCCGAGTTCAACTATTCAGTCGATAAATTCGCTGATATTGAAATTCTGCGCTATCAAGTGCATAACTTCGATCAGCTAACACTTAATCAAAAGTTACTGGTTTATTACCTTTCAGAGGCAGCTTTGGAGGGTCGTGATATTTTATATGACCAAAATCATAAGAATAACTTGACTATCCGTAGGATGTTAGAGGCTGTATATCAGAACTATACAGGTGATAAATCACAAGAGGATTTCAAACACTTGGAAACTTATCTTAAACAAGTTTGGATGGGGAATGGTATTCATCATCATTATTCAGAAGAGAAATTTACACCCTTGTTTAGCGAGAAGTTCTTAGCTGATGCTTTGCAAACTGTTGATATGATGCAACTTCCTCTTCTTCCTAATGAAAGTTTAGCGGATTTTCAAGCACGTATTTTTCCTGTTATTTTTGATGAAAATCTATATGCTAAACGTATGAATCAGGAGGAAGGTGTTGATTTAATCATCACTTCAGCCAATAACTTCTACGAAGGCGTCACGCAAGCTGAAGTGGAGGCTTTTTATGCGAAAATGACTGATCCACAAGATCATACACCTGTTTCTTATGGTTTGAATAGCAAGGTTGTGAAAGAGAATGGGGTAGTGGTTGAGAAGGTCTACAAGCAAGGAGGAATGTATGATGCTGCTATTACTCGCATCGTTTCTTGGCTTGAAAAAGCTGCTACTATTGCTGAGAATGATGAGCAAAAAGCTGTTATTCAGTCGCTTATCGAGTTTTATCAAACAGGATGTTTGAAGCAATACGATGATTATTCCATCAAATGGTTACAGGATACACATTCTTTAGTTGATTTTGTGAATGGCTTCACCGAGACTTATACCGACCCATTAGGCATGACCGCTACTTGGGAATCTATTGTGAATTTCAAGGACTTAGATGCCACCAAACGCACTGAAATCATCAGTAGTAATGCACAATGGTTTGAAGATAATTCTCCTACTGATAAGCAATTCAAAAAAGA
>CAYVWK010000043.1:0-14868 GCA_964455235.1 uncultured Paludibacter sp. | reverse complement strand
TTGTGTATTGTCTATGTTGTTCAGAATATCAAAGATACAATTTTTTGAAAGCAAATCACAACATAGCAACAACAGTATTGCAAATGTAGATGGTTGTTCAGAATATCAAAGATACAATTTTTTGAAAGCAAATCACAACTTGAATGGTAGCGTATTGTGTATTGTCTATGTTGTTCAGAATATCAAAGATACAATTTTTTGAAAGCAAAAAGCATTGAGTTTATAAACTTTACAAACTTTCAAACTTGACAAACTAAAAAAACACTATCTTTGTTGTCGAAAAATTAATTTATCTGTTACTCTTAAAAAACCTAAACATGGAACTGCAAATTATCCAAGACAAAATCTATGAGATTCGAGGTCAGAAAGTGATGTTAGACTTTGATTTAGCTGAATTGTACGGTACGGAAACACGTATATTAAATCAAGCTGTAAAACGGAATATTGAACGTTTTCCTGAAGATTTTATGTTTCAATTATCAGAAAATGAATGGAATACCATCTCATCACAATTTGTGATGACATCACGAGTTAAACGTCCAAAAGCAGCTTTACCATTTGTTTTTACAGAACATGGTGTTGTTATGATGTCAAGCATTTTGCGTAGTGAAATTGCTATAACAGTTAGTGTTTTTATAGTACGTGCTTTCGTTGCGCTAAGAAATTTACTAAACATTCCTCACAAAAACGAAACAAAACTTCTCAGAGACGAATTGTCAAATCTGAAAGAATACATCGAAGAGATTTTTACTGACCAAAATGACATCAATGAAGACACCCGCATGCAATTGGAATTAATTAATGAAACTTTAGCTGAATTGCAAACAAAAAAACACGATAGACCTCAAATTGGATATAATGCAGAGCGGTATAGGAACAGTTGAAAGATAAAAGTTGGAAAGTTCATAAAGATGCGGAAGTGCTATTCTTGATAAACTTTATAAACTTTCCAACTTTCATACTTTTATCTTCCAACAGCCTCAACCTTTTAAGGTGTCAATTTGTTCTATAGAAAGAGTGTGTAAATAACATTATAAAAAGAACAGAAAATAATTTAAAGGTATGAAAAGAATTAATATTTTACAGGATGATCCAAAAGCGCTTGAGGCTATGTTGGGTTTAGAAAAGTATGCTTCGAACAGTGGACTTGATCTTAAGTTATATGAATTAATTAAAACCAGAGCATCGCAAATCAATGGTTGTGCATATTGCTTGAATATGCATACGCGAGATGCAATGAAAATCGGTGAGTCTGCGCAAAGATTATTTTTGCTTGATGCGTGGCGTGAAACAGAGCTGTTTACTCCCAAAGAGAGGGCTGCCCTTGCACTGGTTGAGGCGGTTACATTGGTTGCAGTCGGACAGGTGTCCGATGAAGTTTATGAACAGGCTGCTGAGCATTTGACTGAAAAAGAATTAATTGCCGTTGTAATGGCAACAGTTACCATTAACAGCTGGAACAGAATAGCGATTACCTGCAGAACACCCTTGGATTAAAAGTATTATTACGCTCTCACCAACCCCTCACAAGCATCTTCCAGTAAATCAATCACATATTCAAAACCAGCAGCACCGCCGTAGTAGGGGTCGGGGACTTCTGATGCTTCCATGTTTTGTAGGTAATCGGTCATTTTGAAGATTTTAGCCTGATGCTCGGGTGTTTTTGCCATACGCTGTAAGCCACGGATATTCTGATTGTCCATACCTATGAGCATATCAAAATTTTCAAAATCTTCTGGCACGACGGGGCGCGAACGATGTGTTAGTTGATAGCCTCGATTCGCTGCATGTTTGCGCATACGACTGTCGGCAAGCTCACCCTCATGGTAGTCATGCAGACCTGCGGAATCAACTACAAACTGACTCTCAAGTCCTTTCTCTTTAATAAGATGGTTAAAAACTCCCTCTGCCATAGGTGAACGGCAGATATTACCTAAGCATACGAATAAGATTTTTTTTTGTTGCATGTTGATTTATTTATTGAATGTGTCAATGTGAATAATGTGCCGATGAGACTAATGTGCCGATGTGCCAATGTGCCGATGAGAATAATTAAGAAATTTTGCGTGCGTCATTAATAATTAACCATTAACCATTAGTCTCATTATTCTCACCAGTCACATTATTCCCATCGGCACATTGGCATATCGGCACATCATCTTTATAACTTTACAAACTTTCAAACTTCCTCCTGCCCCCTACATAGTACCCCCAAATCACACTCTTCCTAATTATTTCGGGGATATGATGCTGTGTGGTCTTGGCGAGGTTTTCGGCTCGCTTCGCTCGGAAGTTGGGGTAGGATCTGAAAAAATCTCTGCGGGCTTTGAAGACGGCTGCTGCGTTTTTGGGTTTGCCAGTGATAAAGAGTTGAAATGCTGCTAGATAGTCCATGAAAAAACGTATTAGCATCAAAGGGAATAGCTTTTTTTTAGGTAGGTTTTTATACAACATCAGCAGGTTATTTCTGAAATTTAAATAGGTTTTGCGTGGATGTTCTACATGCAAAGTGCCACCTCCTACATGGTAAATCACTGATTGGGGTATGCAGACTATACGGTACGATCTGCTTCTTAATCGCCAGCACAAATCTATCTCTTCCATATGGGCGAAAAATTCTCCATCAAATCCGCCTTCCTTTAAAAATACCTCTGAACGAATCAGCAAACAAGCTCCCGTTGCCCAAAAAATATCAATTACAGAATCATATTGCCCCGTATCTTCCTCTGTTTCTGCTAATATTCTTCCTCTGCAAAAGGGATATCCTAAATAATCAATAAAACCACCAGCTGCACCTGCATGCTCAAAATATTGGGGTCGGTCGTAGCTCAAAACTTTCGGCTGACAGGCTGCCACATCTTTGTTTTGCTCCATGTATTCTAACAGGGTCTGCAACCAGTTGGGCGTGACCTCCACATCACTATTCAAAATCATGAAATAATCGGCCTGAATTTGCCTTAATGCCAAATTATATCCTTCTGCAAAGCCGTAATTTTGATCCAATTGAATGATCTTAACTTCCTGAAAGTCAGATTTTAATATTGATATAGATTCGTCAGTAGAACCATTATCAGCAACATAAATATCAATATCTGGTGATTGAGAGTGTGCGATTACTGAGGGCAAAAACTTTTTTAGATGATGCGCTCCATTCCAATTCAATATGACTATGGCTGTCTTCAATTGGTCTCCTCTCTTTTGTGTTTCCAGCGTTTGTGCGACCAAAGCCAAAACTCTGGTCTGGCTTGGATGCGCTGCTCTAACATGCTCATAAATGTGTCGGTAATTTCATTTTCAGCTGTTTCTTTGGGTTCTAAAGCAATAGGAGTGAAAGTGACATGATAATATCCTCTTTTAACGCGCTGAATATCTGCATAGTAAACAGGAAAATTGTATTTCTTTGCAATATGTTCTGTCCCTGAAAATACTGCCGTATCTTGATTTAGAAATCGTGCCCAATGTCGGATATTACGCCACCTCGGTGTCTGGTCGGCTATCATGGCAAAAGCTCCACTTTTACCCTCATTTTTAATTTCGAAAATCTTTCGCAAAACCTGATCTTTTTCTACACATACAGCACCATGCTTACTTCGCATTTTTATCATCAGTTTATCGAAATGCTTGTTGCTGAGTTGCTTATAGACTGGATAGGCCAAAAATCCTTCAGGAAAATGTAAACCTATGGCAGACGACCACTCCCAATTTCCATAATGCCCTGTCATAATCATAACGGTCTGATTATTAGCAGCGTGCTGATTGATTTCTTCTGCATTTTCAATTTGTACACGTTGCTTCATTTCCGAGGCTGACGAGGTCAGATTGTATAGAATCTCAATTATTAAGTCACAAAAAAAATGATAAAAACGTTTCTCTATGGCTGTAATTTCTGTTGTTGTATAGTCAGGAAATGAATTAATCAGATTCTGGCGTACCACCTTTCTCCTGTATCTAACTATATAATATACAAGTGGATATAGTAAATCTGATAGTAGATACAGGACTCTTAGTGGTAATAAAGAAAGTATCCAAAGAAGTGGATAAAAGATGTAGAACATGCTGTCAGTTAGGGTTTTAGCTGTAAACGCCTATGGATTTTCCGTACTTGTACTCTCCTTCTAAAATGCGCATGATTTCGTCCTCACTAATCTCCATTTTATCCTCTTTAGCACATTTTTGTAGGTATTCAAACATTTCCTCCTCATCAATACTCGCCTCTTCAGCCGTATCCTCATCTATCAATCCCATTTCCTCATAATACTCATAAATCACATCTAAAACATATTCAATTTTGATGTCGGTAATTGAAGCCTTGTACTCTGGTTCTAAGCTTTTTAGGATGAATTTTACAGCTTCTGTGTCGTCATAAACCAATAAATCTTCTTCGTGTGTACTCATAATTTTGTTGTTTAAAAATGATGTTTCAAAGATAAATGATTTTTTTTAGATAAGCTTCAACTAATAGGATTTAGTGTTTTCTATTATGAAATCTTACTTTTTAGAATTTCTCATCCCATAAAAAATGCCTACTTTTGAGGCTGATTTCTGATAATAATTAGCCAAATTATATTCATTAAATAGATAAGAAATGACGATTAAACAGTTTATGTTCAACCCTTTTCAAGAAAATACTTATGTAGTATATGATGAAACGAGAGAGGCGATAGTAATAGATGCAGGTGCTTATTATGAGGGTGAAAAATCAGCCTTGAAAAATTTTATAGACTCAAATAACTTGAATTTAGTTAGGGTGTTAAATACACATTTGCATATCGACCATCAATTCGGGAATAAGTTTTTGTTTGATACCTATGGCATTGCTCCTGAAGCACATCAAGAGGATGAATTTTGGTTGGATATAGTGAAAAAAGGGACAAGTCCTTATGGCTTATCTTTAGAGGAAGATGCACAAAAATTAAAAGCGTATATACAAGAAAATCAAGAGATTAGATTTGGAAATACTGTATTAAAAACGCTACATGTTCCTGGCCATAGTCCTGGTCATGTGGTGTTCTATAATGAGGCTGAAAATGTTCTTTTTGCAGGTGATGTACTATTTGCTGGCTCGGTTGGGCGTTCTGATTTGCAGGGCGGTGACCATGCAACTCTCATCAAAGGAATTATAGAAAAATTACTGATTTTGCCGGATGAAACGGTGGTGTATTCGGGGCATGGACCGCAAACTTCTATTGGACGTGAAAAGGTCTATAATCCGTATTTATAACTGAAATAAGTTTTTTTCTAGGATTAAAAGCAATGATTATAGATAGAGTTTATGAGTTTGAATGAACTGTAACACATCTTTATGTAGCCATTCCGATGCATCTTGTTTATTTTTGATGATTTCCCGTATTTGGGTGGATGAAATATCAAAATAAGGCGATTCAAGTAATTCCATTTCTGGAAATTTCTTGGCTACATACTCAAGATCGTAGTTGCGGCGAGGGTAAACCATAACTGGGTAATGCATCAAAATATCTTCATAAGCTTTCCATTGGTCAAAAACCACAGCATTATCGCTTCCTATTATCAAAATGAATTGATGTTCAGGGTATTGAGTGCTTAATTTGCTTAAAGTATCTATGGTGTAGGATGGGATAGGCATGGAAAATTCTATATCGGAAACTTTAAAAGCGGCTTGCTCTTCTATGGCTAAATTCACCATTTCTAAACGTAATTGTTCATCTAATTGAGATGCTGGTGATTTTAACGGATTTAAGGGCGAAATGATAAACCACACCTCATCAACTAAGTTATTATCAATGAGATATTCAGCTAATTGCGTATGTCCTAAGTGTATAGGATTAAATGAACCCGAATAAATAGCAATTTTCATAAGTGAATTTATTTTATAATGCTGTTTTAAAACGTGCAAAAGGTAAAAATTTACGATTTGCGTGCTTTTTACATTTTGCAAAAATACCAAAAAACTTTATCTTTGCTCAAGTTTAAAAATTTATTCATCTCCATAAAAATATTTTCAAATGAATATAACAGATCGTTTTCTCAAGTATGTTAGTTTTCATACGACATCAGACCCCGAAAAAGACATAACTCCTTCTACACCAGGACAAATGGTATTTGCTAATTATTTAGTGGATGAGCTTAAAGCTATTGGTATGAGCGATGTGAGCATAGATGACAAAGGCTATGTGATGGCTACGCTTCCTGCTAATACAGATAAAGAAGTGCCCGTTATTGGTTTTATTGCACATGTGGATACCAGTCCCGATATGTCTGGAGAAAATATTAAGGCTCGTATTATTGAAAATTATGATGCGCAGGATATACTGCTCAACCCTGAACTCAATATCAAGTTGGAGACTTCTCTATATCCTGAAATCAAGCAGTATAAAGGGCAGGATATCATTGTTACTGATGGTACTACTTTGTTAGGTGCTGATGATAAAGCGGGTATTGCTGAAATTATGACGGCTATGGAATACCTAGTTAACAACCCTGAAATCAAACATGGTAAAGTACGTGTTGGTTTTACTCCTGATGAGGAAATTGGTCGTGGTGCACATCATTTTGATGTTGAAAAGTTTGGTGCTGAATGGGCTTATACCATGGATGGTAGTGAGGTTGGCGAATTGGAATATGAGAATTTCAATGCTGCTGGTGCTAAATTAGTGTTCTCTGGTTTGAATGTGCATCCAGGGTACGCAAAAGATAAAATGAAGAATGCTTTACGAATTGCGTCGGATTATGTGAATATGCTTCCACGTGAGGAAACTCCTGAACATACAGTGGGTTACGAAGGTTTTTATCATTTGATGCAAATGTCAGGGGATGTGGAAAATGCAGAACTACAATTCATCATCCGTGACCATGATAAAAAGCTTTTTGAAGATAGAAAAAACACTATGCAGCAGCTAGCTGATAAAATCAATGCGCAATATGGTGAAGGAACGGTTGCAATTGAAATCAAAGATCAGTATTATAATATGCGCGAAAAAGTTGAACCTGTAATGCACATCGTTGATTTGGCTGCTGAGGCAATGAGGGAAGTGGGCATCACGCCTAATATCAAACCAATTCGTGGTGGAACAGATGGTTCACAGCTGTCATTCAAGGGTTTACCTTGTCCAAATATCTTTGCTGGTGGTCATAATTTCCATGGAAGATTTGAGTATGTACCCATTCAATCTATGGAAAAAGCAACTCAAATTATCATCACTATTATTCAAAATTTAGCTAAATAAATCGATATGAACTTCACTCCTTTAATCAATATACATAAAGCACTCGGTGCGAAAATGCACGAGTATGCAGGTTATTTCATGCCTATCGAATATTCGGGCATAAGTGATGAACATCAGACCGTTAGAAATGCAGTAGGCGTTTTTGATGTGTCGCACATGGGTGAAATTTGGGTGAAAGGTCCGAATGCTTTGGAGTTTTTGCAAAGCGTTACAACCAATGATTTGTCCAATCTTCCCTACGGAAAAGCACAATATACTTGTCTGCCTAACGGTAAAGGCGGTATTGTAGATGATATTGTGATCTATCATTATGAATACCAGAAATACCTATTGGTTGTGAATGCCTCTAATACGGAGAAAGACTGGAATTGGCTGAATAAACATCTGATTGAGGGTGTGGAAATGGATAATGCTACGGATTGGATGGCGCAATTGGCTATTCAGGGTCCAAATGCCATGGCAGTTTTGCAAAAACTGACCGATGTTGATTTATCAGCGATTAAATATTTCCACTTTACAGTAGGCTCTATGGCTGGTTTGGATGATATCATCATTTCAAATACAGGCTACACGGGTGCTGGTGGTTTTGAACTTTATTTCGACCCTGAACATGCAGAGGATTTGTGGCATGCTATCTTTGAAGCAGGTAAGGATGAAGGCATTAAACCCATAGGTCTAGGTGCGCGCGATACTTTGCGTTTGGAAAGTGGTTTTTGCTTATATGGAAATGATATTGATGATACAACTTCTCCTATTGAAGCGGGTTTAGGTTGGATTACTAAGTTTGTAGAAGGCAAAGACTTCATCGACAGAGAGTTGCTTGAAAAACAGAAAAAAGAGGGTGTAAGTCGTAAATTGATTCGCTTTGAACTGACCGAAAGAGGCATTCCTCGCCAGGGTTATTCTTTTGTGAATGCTGCTGGCGAAGTGATAGGGAATGTTACATCTGGAACTATTTTGCCTAATACGCAAACTGGTATAGGTATGGGTTATGTGCAGACTGCTTATGCTAATACTGATGCCCAAATCTTTGTAAGTATCAGAGGAAAAAATATCCCCGTAAAAGTCAAATAATTACAAGCTAATTATAGAATTTATCAGATATAGGAAGTGCAGGAGTTTTATAATTCCTGCACTTTTTCATTCCATTCTCTTTGGTTGTTAACCATTGCATCAATCACAGCTACAGCTGTAATATTGACTATATCTCGAACGCAACTTTCAACATCCACGATATGAATAGGTTTATTTAATCCCATTTGAATAGGACCGATTGTTTCAGTTAAACTCATCTCTACCAACATCTTATGTGCAATATTTGCTGAGCTTAAATTGGGGAATATCAAAGTGTTGACTTTCTTGCCTTTCAATTTTGAAAAAGGATATTTTTCATCTCTTAAATCTTGATTAATGGCAAAAGTTACCTGCATTTCGCCGTCCACACACATCTCTGGATATTTTTGGTGAAGCGTGCGTACCACCTCATGAACACTAGCTGGACTACCATCTTGAACCGAACCAAAATTAGAATAGGAGAGCATAGCCATCACAGGTTCATGATTGAAAAACTTCACGGAATCGTAGGTTAATTTTGCAATATCAATCAAAGTTTCGGTAGTAGGATGACGATTGAAAAGCGTATCCGCTAAGAAGAATACACCTTTTTTTGTGTTGATGATATGCATAGCACCTATATGCTTTAGTCCACCTCGTATGCCAACAACTTCTTTGGCAACATTCACAGAATCGGTGTAGCGCGAGTAAACACCCGTAATCAGCGCGTCCGCCTCGCCTGTCTCCACCATCATCATCCCAAAATAATTGCGCTCATACATTTTTTCGTAAGCTTCATCAAAGGTAACTCCCTCGCGCCCACGCTTTTCTGCTAAATATTGAGCGTAGCGTATGCGGCGACTTTCCTCCCTATCATGCCGAAGATTCACGATTTCGATACCTGTTAAATCAATTTGATTTTCTCGTGCTATATTAGCGATTTTTTCTTCATTACCTAATAATATTGGTTGACAAATGCCCTCCGCCAACGCCGCTTCAGCAGACTTCAACATATTAATATGATTCGATTCTGAGAAAACAACGCGCTTAGGATTCTGACGTGCGATTTCGTAGAAACGACGTAACATTTTATTGTCATTACCCATCAATTCATGCAGTTTTTCATCGTATTTACTCCAATCATCTATGGGTTTACGTGCAACACCTGAAGCAATAGCTGCTTTTGCTACTGCAGGAGCTACCGTAGTTAACAGTCTGGGATCTAATGGTTTGGGAATGATATATTCTGTTCCGAAAGTCAACTTTTTAATATTGTAGGCTGCACTTACAATATCCGGAACTGCTTTTTTGGTCAAATTGGCAATGGCATGTACAGCTGCAATTTTCATCTCATCATTGATACATTTTGCACGCACATCCAATGCTCCACGGAAAATATAGGGGAAGCCCAACACATTATTGATTTGGTTAGGATGATCAGAACGACCTGTTGCAAAAATCAAATCATCACGCGCATCCATCGCATCTTGATAGGAGATTTCAGGATTGGGATTTGCCAAAGCGAAAACAATTGGGTTCGTATTCATACTTTGAACCATCTCTTTGGTAAGTACCCCAGCAACCGATAAACCTAGAAAAACGTCAGCTCCAGCAACCGCCTCGGTCAAAGTTGAAATATTACGAGTAGTAGCAAAAGGACGTTTTCTGTCATTCAAATCAGTGCGATTTACATGTATAACTCCCTTAGAATCAAGCATTACAATATTCTCCAAACGAGCACCTAACATCATATATAATTGGGTACAAGAATTAGCAGAAGCACCTGCACCATTTACCACAATTTTTACGTCTTCTATCTTTTTACCTGTTAATTCCAAGGCATTTAGCAGACCAGCAGCCGAAATAATTGCTGTACCGTGTTGGTCGTCATGCATAATTGGAATATCCAACTCACTTTTCAATCTTTCTTCAATTTCAAAACATTCTGGCGCTTTAATATCTTCCAAATTGATACCTCCGAAGGTTGGGGCAATTGCTTTAACTACCTGAATAAATTTCTCAGGGTCTTTTTCATCCACTTCAATATCAAACACATCTATACCAGCGAATATCTTGAATAACAGACCTTTACCTTCCATAACAGGCTTTCCCGCCATCGCTCCAATATTCCCCAAACCCAAAACAGCCGTACCATTGGAGATCACCGCTACCAAATTACCTTTGGCCGTATATTCATAGGCTGCATCAGGGTTTTGCTCAATTTCGAGGCAAGGCTCAGCCACGCCAGGTGAGTAAGCCAAGGATAAATCGCGCTGTGAGCTATAGGGTTTTGTGGGTACTACTTCAATTTTGCCAGGTTTTCCTTCTGAGTGATATTTAAGAGCTTCCGCTTTCGTTATTTTTGCCATTCTTATTATATTGTTGATAAGTTCATAAAAAAATCTCCACAAAGGTAGATAAATTATATTATTTTTGTAGAAGTTCAAAATTTGCATATGAAACTTCAATCCCTCTCTATTATCAATTATAAAAATATTCTTGAGGCGAGTTTGTCTTTTTCCAATAAGATAAACTGCTTTATAGGAGATAATGGTATGGGAAAAACCAATATTTTGGATGCGATTTACTACCTTTCTTTCTCAAAAAGTCATACGAATTTAATTGATTCTCAGAATATTAACCACGAAGCTGATTTCTTCGTTATACAAGGTGAATATCTGAAAAATCAGGTAGAGGAGCATATTTACTGTGGACTGAAGCGTAGACAGAAAAAGCAGTTTAAACGTAATAAACAAGACTATGAAAAGCTTTCCGACCATATTGGTTTGATACCTTTGGTGATGGTTTCGCCCGATGATCATCAGTTGATTACGGAAGGAAGTGATGAGCGTCGCAAGTTTATGGATGGGGTAATTTCGCAGCACAACAAGCAATATCTGCACTTTCTCCTTCAATATAACAACCTTTTGAAGCAGCGCAATGCCCTGTTGAAAATGGAAACTCCTGCTGATGCGACCATGTTTGAGGTGCTTGAAGAGCAAATGAACGAGATTGGACATTATATATATAAGGAACGCACCAAGTTTATTGAGGAATTTATTCCTGTTTTCCAAGATTTTCATACCCGCATTTCTCAAAATAACGAAGAAGTAAGTCTAGAGTATGTGTCTCAATATCAGCGACATGGTGATTTGTTAAAACGCATGGAAGAAACCCGTCCTCGTGATTTAATTTTGGGATACACTACGCAAGGCATCCATAAAGATGAATTGGAAATGACTTTAAGCAGTTTTCCAATTAAAAAATTAGGTTCACAAGGACAAAATAAAACCTACCTCATTGCTTTGAAATTTGCTCAGTTCGATTTTCTAAAAAAAACACATGGATGTTCACCTCTCTTACTATTAGATGATATCTTTGATAAGTTAGATAGTAAAAGAGTTGAAGAAATTGTCAAACTTGTTACCTCCGACCTCTTTGGTCAGATTTTTATTACGGATACTAACCGAACTCACCTCGATAATATCTTATCCTATCTTAATAGTGCTGCGAAGATATTTCATGTAGAAAATGGAGAAGTTTTTCTCTAATTTTTTCCTTTAAAATTTCAAGAAAAATATTTACGTTCCTCTGTTGAAATAATATTTTAGAAACTTTTCAATAAAAGAAAAATCTTATATTGCTGGTATATAGGGTTTTATCTTTTTGTTTGGGAAACTTTTTAGTTTTGTATGTTTTAAAACTTACTTTTTTATTTTTTATCTCAAATATATTCAGTAAACTTGTAGGCGCAAAAATCTAGTACTGATTTTTGTCTAAACCATTGAAACATAAAGCAAAACAAAATATTACTCTAACAAATTTTACCAAAGTGAAAGAAAAAACGTATTCATTAGAAGAAATTCAAGAAGCCACATTTCAGTTTTTTAAAGGAGATGAGCTTGCAACAAAAGTTTGGACTACCAAATATGCCTTAAAAGATTCTTTTGGGAATATTTTCGAGAAAACACCCGATGATATGCATCGCCGTTTGGCTCGTGAGGTGGCTCGTATCGAGAAAAAATATCCCAATCCGCTAACAGAAGATCAATTATTTGAATTGTTCCGTGATTTTAAATACATTGTGCCTCAGGGTAGTCCGATGACAGGTATTGGAAATGACCATCAGGTTGCTTCTTTATCCAACTGTTTTGTGATTGGTTTTGATGGTGATTCCGACTCGTATGGTGCGATTATCAAAATTGATGAAGAACAAGTGCAATTGATGAAACGCCGTGGTGGAGTAGGGCATGACCTTTCTCATATCCGTCCGAATGGTTCGCCAGTTAAAAACTCAGCTCTGACTTCTACGGGCTTAGTGCCTTTTATGGAGCGTTATTCAAACTCTACTCGTGAAGTAGCGCAGGACGGTCGACGCGGTGCTCTTATGTTGAGTGTTTCTATTCAACATCCTGATTCAGAGTCATTTATAGATGCTAAGATGGAGGACGGAAAAGTAACAGGTGCCAATGTATCTGTGAAAATGCTGGATGAATTTATGAAAGCAGCTTTGGAAAATCGTAAATATACGCAGAAATATCCTATTGATTCAGATGAGCCTTTATACACGAAAGAGGTGGATGCTAATGCAATTTGGAAGAAAATTGTGCATAATGCTTGGCAGTCTGCCGAACCTGGCGTGCTTTTCTGGGATACGATTATTCGTGAGTCTGTGCCTGACTGCTATGCTGATTTGGGTTATCGTACCGTTTCAACTAATCCTTGCGGCGAAATTCCGCTTTGCCCCTATGATAGTTGTCGATTGTTAGCCATCAATCTCTATTCTTATGTGGTAAATCCATTCAGAGAAGATGCTTATTTTGATTTTGAATTATTCAGAGAGCACGTTCAGTTAGCACAACGTATTATGGATGATATCATCGATTTGGAGATGGAAAAGATTGACAAAATCATGGATAAAATCCATTCTGATCCAGAGGATGATATGATTAAAATGACGGAATATCAGTTGTGGCAAAAAATTAAGGATAAAACTTCACAAGGTCGTAGAACAGGTGTTGGTACCACAGGTGAAGGGGATATGTTGGCAGCTTTGGGTTATCGTTATGGGACAGATGACGCTACTGATTTTTCAGAAGAAGTACATAAGACTTTGGCTCTTGCAGCCTATCGTTCTTCTGTAAATATGGCTAAGGAAAGAGGTGCTTTTACGGTTTATGATGCGAAACGTGAGGAAAATAATCCTTATATCAATCGTCTGAAAGATGCTGATCCTCAGTTATATAAGGATATGGTGAAGTATGGCCGTAGGAATATTGCTTGTCTAACCATTGCTCCAACTGGAACTACTAGTATCATGACGCAGACTACTTCTGGAATCGAGCCAGTGTTTATGACCTACTACACTCGTCGTCGCAAAGTTAATCCGAATGATAAAAATGTGAATATAACGTTTGTTGATGATAATGGTGATTCTTGGGAAGAATATTCTGTTTTCCACCATAAATTTGTTACATGGATGGAAACCAATGGCCATTCTACTACCCAGCAATATTCTAAAGAGGAATTAGAGGCATTGGTAGCGCAATCTCCTTATTATAAGGCAACTGCAAATGATGTAGATTGGCTGAAAAAAGTGCAAATGCAAGGTAGAATCCAAAAATGGGTGGATCACTCTATTTCTGTAACCATCAATCTTCCTGCTGATGTGAGTGAGGAGATGGTAGGAAAACTGTACGAAGAAGCTTGGAAATCAGGATGTAAAGGTGTTACTGTTTACCGTGATGGATCGCGCACTGGTGTGTTGGTCAGCGATAAGTCTGAGAAGAATGAGGCTGCTAAAACCGTATGTTTCCCTGATATTGCAGATCGCTTAGTTAGACCGAAAGAGCTTGATTGTGATGTAGTTAAATTCCAAAATAACAAAGATAAATGGATTGCATTTGTAGGTTTGAAAGATAATAAACCTTATGAGATTTTTACAGGTATTGCCGATGATGAGGAGGGTATTTTGCTACCCAAAACGGTTACTACGGGTAAAATCATTAAGGTAACTGATGATGAAGGTAACAAGCGCTATGACTTCCAATTTACAAATAAGAGAGGATTCAAAACTACAGTAGAAGGACTTTCTCACAAATTTGACCCTGAGTTTTGGAATTATGCAAAATTGATTTCAGGTGTATTGCGCTATGGAATGCCTATTGACCAAGTAGTGAAACTGGTTTCCAGTCTGCAATTAGACAGCGAATCCATCAATACCTGGAAAGTTGGAGTTGAGCGCGCATTGAAAAAATACATCCCTGATGGAACACAAATCGAAGAGCAGATTTGTCCTAATTGTGGTCAAAAATCTTTGGTTTACCAAGAAGGCTGCTTGACCTGTAAAAGTTGCGGTCATTCACAATGTGGATGATCTAACTATCAGATAATCAATAATAAAAAGGCTGACTTCAGAATAATAGAAGTCAGCCTTTTTTCTATAAGAATTGATGATGAGATTACATCATTCCACCCATTCCGCCACCCATTGGCATTGGAGGCATTGGGTTTTCTTCAGGTTTTTCAGTAATTACACATTCAGTAGTTAAGAACATACCTGCGATAGAAGCAGCATTTTCCAAAGCTACACGGGATACTTTAGCTGGGTCAA
>CAYVWK010000042.1:0-14993 GCA_964455235.1 uncultured Paludibacter sp. | reverse complement strand
TTTCAACTTATTTGACTGTAATACAGATAGTTAAATCGTTGTTAAGGAGCGACTAGGTAGTGCAACTATTAAGCATTTGTATGTTTTTTTTGTTGAGTTGTTGAGATGTTGAGTTGTCGAGATGGGTAGGGACAAGTCGCGACTTGTCCCTACAGGAGACGAAGTCCACAATTTGTGTCGTTTTAAATTAAAAAAATTGCACATTCTTCTATTTTCTCATAACATATTTTGTGTCCTTTTGTGTCCTTTTGTGGTTCCCTTCGGCTACACTCAGGGACCGGTTGCACTGATTTCGTTTACCACATTAATCATTAATAATTAACCATTAACAATTAATTCTATCAGCACATTGGCACATCAGTCTCATCGGCACATCGGCACATTATTTACCTCTCCCAGTTTCACATAGCACAACCACCCTGTTGCCTCGTAGCCCATTTCGCGGAGGAGGCGGAGGTAGTTTTGCACTTGGCGTTCGTAGGAGCGACGTTTGTGCTCCCCAAATTTATAATCGATTACCGTGGCCGTTTTGCCTTCTAAAATGATTCTATCGGGACGATAATGATAACCTTCAGGGGTTAAAATCGTTGTCTCATTCAGGGTTTCAACTCCTTCCTTAAACCATTCGCTCACCCCATCTAATTTCCAAAAAGCATCTATATCAACAGCAATCTTTGCTGCTTCCTCTTGCTTCAATCTCCCTTCTCGTATAAAATGTTGTAGAATGTCTATATGATCGTCTGGTTTTTCTATGCGGCAGAAAATCTCATGCATCATATTGCCATAATCCAAAGGCGTTTCCGTAATATCAATCTCTTCTCTATTGAAAAGCCCCATGCTGTGCTTTAACTTCAATCGTCCACCTAAATCGCTGATGGGGTACTGCATTAGATGACTTACAGCTGTTTTTTCTTCGGACGATTTAGTCTCTTTTTGTACCGCTGTTCCTATATTTAGTTGCAACTTATCCTCTGAATAATATTTCTGAAGCTGCTGATAATCAGGGTTTATGAAAGTTGTTGTAAGCAGCGTTGAAAAATTATTTAAAGAATAGGTGCCATCTTTTTTGAGTTTAGCCAAAGGAGCAAATACCACCAACTCATGTTTGGGGCGCGTAAATGCCACATAAGCCACATTCAGACTATCAATATAAGCATGCATCATCTCGCGGAAATAGGTCTCTGCAAACACCGAATTTCCTAAGGCTTGCGTATATTCCACAGGCATCAGTGGCAAAGTATTGAAGGGCGATTCGTTAGTCTCTGCCCAGATAATACTCCTCGCTCTCGTGTCTAACTTCCAATCGCAAAATGGCATGATAACAGCACCAAAAGCAAGTCCCTTCGACTTGTGAATGGTCATGATTCGAAAGGCTTGCTCGTTTTCGGGTGTCGCAATGTATTGCTTTGCTTCGGCTTTTTCCCACCATTGCACAAAGGCATGAATATCAGATGATTTGCTGGTAGAGAATTCAAATATCACATCTTGAAAGGCTTGTAAAAACGGTGTCTCTCCATACCAGGATGTCAAATCAAATAAAGCAATGATTTTTTCTATCATCTCAAATAAAGAAAATTGCTTTAAACTACTTAATGTTTGATTTTCTTCCTCTGAAAATAAGGGAGAGATAACCTCAGGATTGTCTGTTGGTTGAAGTGCTAATCTAAGTGCCTCATTGATAGGCTTTTTCAATGCATTATGTGCATACTGAAAGTTGATGAGTATGCGCTGAATGACATCATCGGGCTTCACAAATAGCCTCAAAATTGCCAATAAAAACTTGACTGAATGAGCAGATTCTATCATCAAACCTTCTGTACCCATGATATCGTAACTATAGCCATCTTTCGCATCTTCACTGGTTTTATGCTTCAATAAAAATTGTACAATATCCTTTTCCTCTTGATTGGTGCGCACCAATACGGCCACATCACTGGGTTTATATCCTCTATCTTGAAAATCTTCCAAAACACTGGGTAAACGCTTTAAACTCTCCTTTTTCCATTTCTCTTCTGTATCAGATTCATCTATCAGTACAAACTGCACACGTCCCTCTCCAGCACTTGGTTTTACCTGTTGCACTGTATCTGCATAAGCATTATGAATGATGTTTTGAAAATCAGCCAAAAGCGCCATCTGATTATTCTCTTCCAACTTACCATTCAATAATGTTTGCAAGGAATCAGCTGCAATCTTGAAAAATGTATTATTAAATTCAACTATATGCTTATCACTGCGATAGTTAGTATCTAAGGATTTCGATTGAATATCAAAAAGTTTAAAATCTTCTGAAATTTGATTAGCCAACAGCTTCCAATCAGAATTTCGCCAACGGTAAATGCTTTGTTTTACATCTCCTACCACCAAATTATCCTTGCCTTTTGCCATGCTTTCGGTGACCAAAGGTCTGAAGTTTTTCCACTGAAGTACGGATGTATCTTGAAATTCATCTATCATATAATGCTCTAACATCATGGCTGTTTTTTCATAGATGAACGGGGCATCGCTATCTTCTATTATCCTGTTAAGCAAGAGGTTAGAATCTGAAATTAGCATGCTATTTTGCTCTTTCGTCAGCTTCTTAATCTGCATTGCCAAATCGGATAAAATCCCTAAAGTATTGAGGTGTTTTAAAATGATATTGGACGAATTTCTGAATTGCAATTCGGTATCTATCAGGTTAATCAACTCTTGTAGATTCGTTTGAAAACCGTTATAGTAGATGGACTCGATGCTTGATTTGATATGCTGAGGAGTTTTGTCTGTATAACAATTACTCACATCATCCACAAAAGACCTGAAAGTAGCTGATAGATTATAATTACCCTCGATTATTTTAAAGAGGGTGTTTATAGAAGTCCGCGTACCTCCCTTAAAATCCTGTGTTTCTAAACCTACATCTTCTATCATTTTCAAAGATCCTTGAGCAAGTGTTTTCGCCTTATTATCAAAGTTTGCTACTATATCTCTCAAACTTTTTCTGTACGAACTCAAAAACTTCTTATCATGCAGTTTTTTACTTGTTTCTGATGCCTTATGCTGATAATTTTCCTTGAAAATTTCCTTTCCTAAATCTAAAAGTGATTTCTTAATATTCCAATCTTCTGCTTCATCTATGCGATCTTCGGCAAATTGAGTCATCCATTCTAATAGCTGTTTATTTTCCTTCTGATCGAGTTCAAAAAACAGATTATCAACGGCTTGCTCTAAAATCAAGTCACTATTTAATTCCAAAGCATAAGCTCCATTCACACCTATCTCTCGTGCAAAAGCACGTATCACTTGCTGGAAAAAACTATCAATAGTGCTGATAGAAAAAGAGGAATAATCGTGTACTATCTCAATCAGTAGTTGTTCAGCCTTCTTGTTTACTTCTTTTTCTGAAAGACGATAGATAGCCATCAAATCTTTTCTATAGCCTGATTGCTGTTCGGTTGCTAATATATAAAGCTCCTCTAAGATGCGGGTTTTCATCTCTTCTGTAGCTTTATTGGTGAAGGTTACAGCTAATATGCGGCGGTGCTGCTTGCTTCTATTAGTATCAAAAAGTAAGTGAATATACTCCTTGGTAAGTTGATAAGTTTTGCCCGAACCAGCGGAAGCTTTATAGATTTTCAGCATAGTGTCTTATCTTTTTTGTTGAAAAAATTGCTTCATTAAAGCGGCACATTCTTCTTCTAAAACCCCTCCTTGTACTAGGGTTTTGGGGTGAATTGCGTGGGGTGCAAAACGTAAAAATCCACGTTTTTCATCCGATGCTCCATATACGATGCGGGTGATTTGTGACCATCCCAAAGCACCAGCACACATTACGCAAGGTTCGAGTGTGACATACAAGGTGCAGTCGGTTAGGTATTTACCTCCTAAAGTCCCAGCAGCAGCTGTTATGGCTTGCATCTCCGCATGGGCTGTCACATCTGTTAAAGTTTCGGTTAGATTATGTCCGCGCGCAATGATTCTCTCCTGAGAAACCACCACCGCACCTACAGGAACTTCATCTCTATCAAAAGCTTTTTGTGCTTCGAGTAAGGCTTGTCGCATGAAATATTCATCATTCAACATCTTCTTCCACTACTAGATTATCAATGATGAAAGTCTGACGCTCAGGGGTGTTCTTGCCCATATAGAAGGATAATAACTCTTTCACTTGGTCTTCTTTGCGCAGACTAATTTGGTCAAGTCGTATGTCTTTCCCGATGAAATGCTTGAACTCATCAGGAGAAATCTCACCTAAACCTTTAAAGCGAGTAATTTCAGGATTTGCACCTAATTTCTTCATTGCCTCTTGCTTTTCTTCTTCAGAATAACAATAAATCGTTTCTTTCTTATTTCGGACACGGAAAAGCGGGGTCTGCAATATATATACATGCCCTTTTTTAATCAAATCAGGGAAAAATTGCAGGAAAAAGCTAATCAGAAGCAAACGAATATGCATACCATCCACATCAGCATCGGTTGCGACTATCACCTTATTATAGCGCAAACCTTCCAAGCCATCTTCGATATTCAAAGCTGCCTGCAGCAGGTTAAATTCCTCATTTTCATATACCACTTTCTTGGTTAAGTTGTGACTATTCAGCGGCTTACCACGTAAACTGAAAACTGCTTGGGTATTTACATCACGACTTTTGGTGATAGACCCACTCGCTGAATCCCCTTCCGTAATAAAGATAGAGGTCTCCTCGATATTGCCTTTGCTATCATTATAATGAATGCGGCAATCGCGCAGTTTTTTATTGTGCAAACTCACTTGTTTAGCGCGTTCGCGTGCCAATTTCGTAACACCCGCAATCGCTTTTCTTTCCTTTTCAGAATCTTGAATTTTCTGCAACATCACTTCAGTCAATGCCAAATTACGATGCATATAATTATCCAATTCCTTTTTCAGAAAATCAGAAATGAATTTATTGATGGTCACACCATTTTTCGACATGTCTTTAGACCCTAATTTCGTCTTGGTCTGCGATTCAAAAATCGGCTCTTCCACGCTAATTGCAATGGCTGCTACCATGCCATGGCGAATATCAGAAAACTCCATATTGCGATTGAAAAACTCCTTGATAGTCCGCGCAACCGCCTCTCTAAAAGCACTTTGATGCGTACCGCCTTGGGTAGTGTGCTGGCCGTTCACAAAAGAGTAATACTCCTCGCCATACTGATTGGTGTGTGTAAATGCCAGTTCAATGTCTTCCCCTTTCAGGTGAATAATAGGGTAGAGCGCATCAGCAGTAATGTTTTCATTCAGTAAATCGAGCAAACCATTGCGCGACACGATTTTCTTTCCATTGAAATTGATGGTCAGACCCGTATTCAAATACGCATAATTACGAAGCATAGTCTCGATATACTCCTCATTATACTTGAATTTCTCAAACATCAACTCATCTGGTTCAAAATAGATATAGGTACCTCTTTGGCCGTTTTCATCCTTCTGAATACCGCTTTCTAATATGAGTTTACCTTGCTCAAATTCGGCGCGGCGGGTCTGCTTTTCGCGGTAACTTTGCACTATAAATTTGCTTGAAAGCGCGTTTACAGCCTTAGAACCCACACCATTTAATCCCACTGATTTCTTGAACGCCTTGGAGTCGTACTTTCCACCCGTGTTCATAATCGATACGGCATCTATCATCTTTCCTAAAGGAATACCACGACCGAAGTCCCTCACTTCCACATAGTTATCTTTGACGGTAATATCAATTTGCTTACCCTCGCCCATACGAAACTCATCCACACAATTGTCGACAACCTCTTTCAGCAACACATAAATTCCATCATCAGCATGCGAACCATCCCCCAATTTTCCAATATACATTCCTGGACGGCGACGCACATGCTCCAAACCCTCTAAAGTGATAATATTACTATCACTATAATCAACCTTCTGCATTCCGTTTAATTCATCCATATTTCGCGTAATTATTTGTAATTATCTGATTATTAATTAATAAATCTTTTATTTTGAAAGCCATAGTTCAGGATTTAAAATCGTGCGATTTTCCCATATCTGAAAAAATAATTCTGTTTTATTATCATTTTCAGGGTCGGTATAAATCTCTCCTATGACTTGTTTTTCCTTCAATTTTTGCCCAACCACCACATTGATAGTTGTTAAATTGGCATATACAGTGCGGTACTGTCCGTGCTGCACAATCACTCCATTATTGCTGCCAGGCACTGAAAAACGCTGAGTTACAACACCTTCAAATACAGATCGTGCTTTTGTCTTTTGTGGTGCTTGTATGTAAATCCCTTTGTTATTGGTCGTTACATGTTTCAAGGTGGGGTGGGGTTGAATGCCGTATTTCCCACTGATAAAACCTCTCTCTACTGGCCATGGTAATCGTCCGCGATTAGCCACAAAATTACCTGCTATCAGTTTCTGTTCTTTGGTTAATGCGAATTGAGTTTTATCCTCTTTCTTCACATCTTTAGGATCGATGCCTTGCTCTCTAAGTGCCTTTTCTTCTGCCTTTCTGATTTCTTCAGCAATCAAATTATCAATTTTTTTATTCAAATCATTGGCAAATTTTTGCTGTCTTTTGAGGTCAGCCTGCAAGTTTTTTTCCTTGCTTTTCAGATTGGCATAAACTGTATTTTCCTTTTTTTGGTCGGCTTGCAACTTATTTTGCTCCGATGCTTGATCTTTGCGTATATCTACCTGAGTTTGTTTGTGTTGCGCCAATAAAGCTGCTTTTTCCTCTATCTCTTTCTGCGTTTCTTCTATCTTTAAAATCTGATCTTTTCGATAGTTGGATAATTCCTGCATATAGCGCAAACGACGAAAAGATTGGTTGAAAGTCTCGGCAGAAAGCAAAAACAACATCCTCGAATACACGCTGCGATTTACATAAGATTCGCGTACCATATGGGCATAACTCGCTTTTTGTTGCTCCAACTCTTGCTCCAGTTGCTTCATCTCGCGATTCAACTTCGAAATTTCCCTATCCAAAGCAGCAATTTCTCTATTGATACTATTGATGAGGGTTTGTCGCTGTGTAATACTTTTCTTGAGGATATTCAGCTTGTTGAGGGATGTCTGCTGCGTCTTTTTTGTCTCATTCAATACCTTGCTGGTCGTCTCCAGTCGCTGCAAAGCTGCTTTACGCTGCTCCTCTAACTCCTTAATAGACTGAGGATAAAGAGTAGCGGATAAGCATATCAAACCCAAGGCAAAGAGCGTTTTTTGTACTCCCTTTGACTGAAAAAATGATATATGATTGAAAAAAGACATAGTTTAATATTATGTTGAAAGGATAAAATGAAGTTTATTTTTTGATTAATGACATCAAGTCTCCCTTTCTATATTGCTGATAATTAATATCTTGTATATTTATATACTGATTTATGGCTAATGTATTAATAGCCATATCAAAGGTAAACAATTCTGTTTGAGATTTATATTGAAGATTGATGGAGGATGGAAAATCCATCAAATTAGTCTTCGTAAAATCAGTATATTTGACACTAAACTCTTCCGAAATAGGATTTTCGTAGATTTTTAATTCCTTGATTCTGAAATTATCATCCACCATCACTTCTTGAGTTAAAGTCTCATGTTTGGAACTTATCTTTCTGTTGTTTGCTTTGATAAATAGCTTTTCCAAATCAGTTTTTGGGGTTTGTCCAAGAGCAAAAAGACGATTAGTAAACATGGCTTCCAAGGATTTATAATTGATATCTATCCCCAAAAACAAATATAATAAATCATAATCACCTTGATAATACATCATCTTTGTTTTATCTACAACCGTGATAGATTCAGGCGTGATACGTGCTACGAAAAGCTCTATGCCAAGGAAGGGTTGCACTGAAATATGTATCACCGAGTCACGAATGATTTTAGCAGTTGCCGAACTTTTGTACTTCTGCTTGTTATTCAAATTTAAAGCGATTTGCATACGCTTAAACTCGAGGGTTTGATAGTCAGGTTGTGCCTGCTGAATGTCCTTTACTAGTGATTTAGAACTTGCAGTGACTCCATCCTTAGTAAGCTTTTCTTTGGATTTACAAGCTCCCATAAAAGTCAACACTAGCACGAGCGATATGCCTATATAAATCTGTTTTTTCATTCTCTTGTCCATCCTTTATTTTCAATTTTTAGTATCAGTTCATCAGTCTGAACTCCATTTTCATACGCCTTTTGCCAGTATTCATGAGCCTTATCATCATTTCCTCCAAGCATCCATAAAATATCCCCATAATGGTCGTATAGCACACCAGCCGATTCACCTTCTTTTTCCTTCAAATTGCTCATAGCCCTTTCAATATAAAACTTCGCCAAGCTATAATTTCCTTGTTGATAAAAAATCCACGCATAAGTATCTAAATAGGTGCTACTTTTTGGTTCTTTTTCGACCGTTTTGGCACTCATTCTTTCAGCTTTATCCAAATCTTTTTTCTCCAAAGAAAGGTAATATGCATAATTATTCATTGCAAAAATATTCTCTGAATCCATTGTAACAGCCTCTTCATAAGCATTAAAAGCCTCTTCTTTTCGATCTAGATTCATATAAGAATCACCTAGATGTGCATAAATATTACTTTTAAAGTCTTTTTTATCATTTTCCTGAAACAGAGCGATAGTCTTCAAGTAGGTGTCGATAGCACTTTCATAATCCTGCTGAATTTCATAAATAATACCTGTATAAAAATAAAAACCCAGCTTTTCATCCACTTGCTCGATAGCCTTGGCAGCGATATTGAGAGCCTGCTCATAATCCTTGTTATCGAAATACAGCACCATATAATCCATCCAAGTCTGCACATTGTTAGGGTTGATGGTGAGCATAGATTCATAAGCCTTAGCAGCCTCCTCATATCTTTTCGTAAGCATCAGAAAAGCAGCATGATAGCTATGCGACATTTCTTCTAAAGGATATTGCTCGACTAATAAGGTAATCAGACTTTCCGTTTCTTCAATATCCCCATCTTTTTTCAGTATATCTTTGATATGGTCGCGCAGAATTTCAAACTTCATCTCCATTTCCACTTGGTCATTTTTCAAAGCTAAAATCAAGTATTCCAATGATTTGTCAGGCTCATTTATCGCGCTGTAATAATCAGCCAAAGATATCAAAACAAAAGCATTTTGTGGGTCATCTTCCAAAATGCTAGCATACACATCATAAGCCTCTTGCGTTTTCTTCTGACTCATATAGATATCCCCTTTTAAGATACGATAATTGTAATTGAGAGGATATTTTGTGATTAATTTATCAAGCTCTTTAAAGGCTTTTTGCGAATTTTCATCACTTAAATACAAGAATATTTTATCAAAACTAATTTGTTCATTGACGCCTGTGATACGCTCTAATTTATCATATAGGGTAATTATTTTAGGGGTATTTTTCTGATGTTTGTACACATTTATCAGACTGTTATACACCTTTTCTTTGGTAGGATATTTTTTCAACATGGCTTCACCCACCTCGGCAGCCTTATCAAACTTCTCACTAACTCCGTATAAATCAAGCAAAAACATATTATACCATAGATTATCAGGCTCTAATTCGACGGCTGAAAGAGCAAACTCTAAAGCTTTGTCGATTTTCCAACTCACATAATGCATCACAGCAAGCTCATACAACAGCCCTGCGTCCTTATTGTTGATGGCATAACTTTTCATCAAAGACTCGATGGCTTCATCAAAAATCTGCTCTTCTTTCAGCCTCAATCCTTCGTAGAAATGATATTTGAAATCTCGCTCTTGTTCTTCTGTAAGCTGAGGTAAAGGTTTGTACGGCAGCGTTTTGGAAGTCTGACAAGCCCCCAAAATCAATATTAAAACGGTATAAACAAAGATTTTCCTCATAGTCCAGTATGTCCAAAGCCTCCTGCACCTCTATCGGTTGCACCCAATTCATCCACTTCAACCCATTCAGCCTGACTATGAGCGGCAATCACCATTTGGCAAATACGTTCGCCGTCTTCAATAATAAAAGTTTCTGATGATAGATTGATTAAAATCACTCCAATTTCGCCTCGATAATCGGCATCGATAGTGCCAGGTGTATTCAAAACTGTAATGCCTTTTTTGAGCGCTAAGCCACTACGAGGGCGAATTTGCGCTTCATAGCCAATGGGTAATTCGATGAATAAACCAGTTGGCACCAACTTCCTTTCAAGCGGTTTTAAGGTAATTGCTTCATCAATATTAGCTCGTAAATCTAGTCCCGCTGAATGTACAGTAGCATATTCAGGTAAGGCATGTTTTGAACGGTTTACAATTTTAATCTTCATAAATATAACATATCATCTGTAAAAAATCTTGCATATATAGGTGTTTGAAGGCATAAGTCTCCATTTTAACACACAAGCTACAAAAATACAATATTTATTGTGATTGATCGGGTATATTTTTATAAAAAAGGATAATTTATCAACAAACCATCTATAAAAGAAAAGGAGGTTTACTATTATCAGCAACCTCCTTTCAATGAAAAAATAGAAATACGTGATATTTACATAGATTTTAATGCTTGATGAAATTAACGATTTGTTGATTGTCAAAACGCACTAGATAATATCCTTCTCGTAGATGTGATATATTCAAACTTGGATTATCAGCATCCATTTTACCTTGTTCCATAATTCTTCCAGCTACATCAATTATTGCATATTGTTTTGCATTTTTAAGTCCTTCAAAATGGATGATATCAGAAGTAGGATTTGGATAAACATCTACCTTACTGTTAGCATATACTTGTCTAACTGCTGTATTATTGCATATTTCCCCTGTTTCAGGATTATTATACAATAACTCAATTTCAGATAAAGTCAGAGCTTTATTGTAGATACGCAAATCGTCCATTAAACCTTTATAGCCACCTAAGATGAAGAGAGAATTTGCCACTGTATTCAAAGGATTATTTGATGCTCCATTCAATACTCCATCCACATAAAGACTGGTTTTTGTGCCGTCATGGACCACAACAATATGTTTCCATTGTGTCAGATTAAATTGTTGAGTGCTTAGGATTTCTGCTCCAGATATGCCTTTGCGAAAATGAATTCTTCCAGTAGTATTACTAAAATAAATTCCAAAGCCGTCATTGCTATCGTAATTACCATATTGAAAGATTGATGGTTCAGCATTGCCGTTACCTCCAGAATATTTCATCCACAAACTTACAGTTCTTGGAGCATTCCCGCTGGGTAAGTTAACATCTACCACATTGCCACCAAGGTTTCGCAGCCTTGCTTTGTGGTCTGCTGTGCATAAGAGACATTCCATCCTATAAGCACGCTAATCATAATAAGTAAAATCTTTTTCATTGTAAAATTTTTTAATGTGTTGATTTATAATGTTGTTAATCGTAAATCAATAATATATTTAATAAAATATTGTTCAAGTTAAATCCTTGAATTGTAAAATTTATTTATAATCATCCTTTATAATTTGAAAAAATAAACAAGAATTAGCTTGAGGTTTATTCTTGAAAGCCTTTCTAGAATTGAGATTTGTAAATTATTATCACTTAATTAAAGAAAAATTTCCTTAATTGTTTTCATAGCTAAAAATATTGTTCTACTTTTGTACGCCTAAAAAAGGTATTAGATCAAGGAGATTAGTTAACAAAATACATCAATTTAATTCAATTTATTAGCAAATGGCAAATTTGGATTTAAGCAAGTATGGTATTGTAGGCAACTTTAATGTGGTGCACAATCCTACTTATGAAGAGCTTTTTCAAGCTGAAATGGACCCTGCAAACGAAGGTTTTGAAAAGGGAGTACTAACCAATACTGGAGCAGTTTCTGTTGACACAGGTAAATTTACAGGTCGTTCACCTAAGGATAAATTTATCGTTTTAGACGACACAACAAAGGATACAATGTGGTGGGATGGCAATATTAATAGACCAACTACCCCAGAAGTTTTCGATCATTGTAAAGATTTAGTGACCAAGCAATTATCTACAGCGAAAACAATATATGTAGTGGATACCTTCTGCGGTACCAATGAAGATACACGCATGAAAGTTCGTTTTATCATGGAAGTAGCATGGCAAGCGCACTTTGTGACTAACATGTTTATTCGTCCTTCTCACTACGAACTGGCACAATATGGTGAGCCCGATTTCGTATGTTTGAACGGTTCTAAAACAACTAACCCACAATGGAAAGAACAAGGTTTGAACTCTGAAGTGTTTACTTTGTTTGATTTGACTCGCAAAATGCAAGTTATTGGCGGTACATGGTACGGTGGTGAGATGAAAAAAGGTATTTTTGCTTTGATGAACTACTACTTACCATTGCGTGGTATTGCTTCTATGCACTGCTCTGCAAACGTTGGTGCTGAAGGTGATGTAGCTGTTTTCTTCGGACTTTCAGGAACAGGAAAAACTACTTTATCTGCTGACCCAAAACGTTATTTAATTGGTGATGACGAGCATGGTTGGGATGATCACGGAGTGTTCAACTATGAAGGTGGTTGCTATGCAAAAGTGATTGATTTAGAGAAAGATAAAGAACCTGATATCTGGAGAGCTATCCGTCGTGATGCTTTATTAGAAAACGTAACAGTGAAAGAAGATGGTACGCCTGACTATACAGCTGCTGCTTCTAAAACTGAGAATACACGTGTTTCTTATCCTATCTATCACATCAATAAAATTGTTTCTCCTTCACGTGCTGGACACGCACAAAAAATCATCTACTTATCAGCAGACGCATTTGGCGTATTGCCTCCAGTAGCGATTTTGGACGACAAACAAGCACAATATCACTTCTTGTCTGGCTTTACTTCCAAGTTGGCTGGTACAGAGCGTGGAATTACCGAACCAGTTCCATCATTCTCACCTGCATTTGGTGAGGCATTCTTGACTTTGCACCCAACTATGTATGCTAAAACATTGATTGGTAAAGCACAAGAGCATAATGCAAAAGTTTATTTAGTAAACACAGGCTGGAACGGAACAGGCAAACGTATTTCTTTGAAAAATACACGTGCTATCATTGATGCTATCATTGATGGTTCAATCGAAGAAGCAGAAACTTTCCACGTTCCAATTTTGAACCTTACTGCACCTAAAGCATTGAACAACGTAGATACTGAAATTTTAGATCCACGTAGCACCTATGCTGATGTTGCAGAATGGGAAGAAAAAGCAAAATCACTTGCAGCGAAGTACATCAAAAACTTCGAACAATACTGCGATAACGATGATGCAAAAGCTTTAATCCCAGCTGGTCCACAACTGTAAGAATCTAGGTATATCAGTTTTAAATAAGGAACCCCTGCTAAACGAGCATGTTTAGTGGGGGTTTTTTATGAGTTTTTTCTGAAAATGCTTGTTTCCCAATAAGGAAATTATTATCTTTGCCAAAAAATTGAATGAAACCAAACTTTAATATTGAATTATTACCTGAAATAGTAAAACCTATCGATTATTTGCATTTTGGGATAATGTAAAAGAGAAGAAAACTTTGGTTGTGGCAACACATGGAATATTGAAAAAGACACAGAAAACTCCTTTAAGAGAAATCCAAAAGGCCGAAGAAATACGAAGAAGATATTTTGAATATAAAAAAAATAAATAGATATGGCAACAAATGAATTTAAAACTGTTTCGCTTGAAACAATGATTGACAAGCATATTGGTCAGCGTGGAACCGAAAAGAGAGATACTTTTGAAAATGAGTTAAGGATTGATTTGTTAGGACAGGCTATAAAAGAAGCTCGTAAGGAACGTAATCTAACCCAAGAGGAATTAGGGGAGCTTGTAGGTGTTCAAAAAGCTCAGATTTCAAAAATTGAGAATAGTATGAAAAATGCTAGATTTGAAACCATTATGAAAGTCTTTGATGCTTTAGGAGCGAAAGTTAGTTTTAACGTAGAGTTAAACAACAGAAAAGTAGCTTACTGAACAATATGCCAAAATCACTTCAAACTCTACTAAGAGTAAGCATTTCATAGCATAATTTCAATGAGAAAGCGATTTCCAAACATAAGGATAGTCATTTACTTTTTACTGATATTTCTTTGCTTAACGCCATGGATATCACCAGCTTTAGCTTTGTTTATAGGGTTGATGTTTGCAGTCTTTATTGGTGTTCCATTCCCATCTTTTAATAAAAAAGCATCTAAATATTTATTGCAGATATCGGTTGTAGGATTGGGATTTAAGATGAATTTATACGAATCCCTACAAGCTGGTGCAGATGGCATTCTTTTCACTATTTTCTCTGTGGTAGCGGTGTTGTTTGGAGGTATATTCATCGGTAGACTTTTCAAATTAGATGAGAAAGTCACCTATTTAATATCCAGTGGTACTGCCATTTGCGGAGGAAGTGCCATTGCTGCGGTTAGTCCCATTGCCAAAGCCGACCAAAACCAAATATCCATCTCATTAGCAGTGGTTTTTATACTCAATGCCATTGCCCTATTCATTTTTCCAACCTTAGGGAAGTGGATGCACCTCACTGAGCATCAATTTGGAGTGTGGGCGGCCATCGCCATACACGACACCAGTTCGGTAGTAGGGGCAGGTGCAGCTTATGGAACAGAGGCACTTCAAATCGCCACAACCGTTAAGCTTACTCGTGCACTCTGGATTATTCCACTATCCATTTACACCACCTATCGCTTCAATAGCAAAGGCGAAAAGCTCTATATTCCTTGGTTTATTCTGTTTTTCATCTTAGCCATGCTGCTTAATACCTACATCCACATCCCCGAACAAATTAGTCATACGCTCGTCCAATTAGCCCGCCAAGGCATGACTTTAACGCTTTTCTTCATCGGTGCAAGCCTTTCACCTAAAGCCATTAAAAGCGTAGGTGTCAATGCATTAGTTTTCGCTGTGGTAATGTGGATTCTTATTGGGGTCAGCAGTTTGCTATTCATTTTGAATTATTATTGAAAGACATATAATTTTAAGGTTTATTTCTGTACATTTGCAAAAAAAATAACTAAAGTATCACTTTTAAAACTCACAAAATGAAAAGAAATCTCATCGCAATTTTAGTATTGATTTGTATCTCTACAA
>CAYVWK010000041.1:5857-14998 GCA_964455235.1 uncultured Paludibacter sp. | reverse complement strand
ACTTTCAAAATCTTTTCTACAGTGTGCAACTTATCACCTGGATTGATGCGCTCTGGACTATATCCTGCAAAAAAATCTTCATTAAACTTCAAACCAGAGAATTGCTCAACTATAGGCAAGCATTCATCTTCAGTTACACCTGGATATACTGTTGATTCATAGACCACTATATCGCCTTTGGATATTACTTTTCCTACTGTTTCACTGGCTCTTTTTAAGGGCGTTAAATCTGGATTGTGATTTACATCCACTGGTGTTGGTACCGTTACAACATAAAAATTACAATCGCGAATTGCCTCTAAATTGGTTGTGCAATATAACCCGTTATTCTCGTCATTCCGAGCGAAGCGAGAAATCCCTTCTTCGTCCACCAACACCGCTCTCAACACCTCATCATCTACCTCCAAAGTAGAGTCGTGCCCCGACATCAATTCGTCCACTCGCGCTTGATTAACATCATAACCCACCACGGGATATTTAGTCGCAAATAAACGTGCTAAGGGCAAGCCTACATAACCTAATCCTATAATTGCAATTTTTATATCTTTCATCTTTTCTATCTATTTGATTTTCTAATGTTTGATTCTATTTTTTGTTTTTAGTCATCGCATAACTATATCCGTAAGCATACCTTCCTCCATAGCGTTTTGATTCCATATCTACGTCATTTACAACTAAATACAGCCTTTTAAGCGTGTTCTCATCATAAATGCGTTTCACAAATTCCATATTACGCTTGTCTGAATAATCAGCTCTACACACATATAAACTCATATCTGCTACTCTATCAATCAGGAAAGTATCGGAAACTAAACCTACTGGTGCTGTGTCTAAGACAATATAATCGTATTCTTTGCGAACTTCAGCTATCAATTTGTCAAATCTGTCGCTCAATATCAGTTCGTTAGGATTAGGTGGAATGATACCGCCGTGTATAATATCTAAATTGGGATATTCTGCTGAAGTTTTAATCAAACCTCGGTAATCATCTGTCATGCCCGATAAATAGGACGAAACTCCTTCTTGATCGGATATACCAAAATGATTGGCTAGCATGGGTTTACGAAGGTCTAATCCTATTAATAATACTTTTTGCTTGGTCAGAGAAAACGAAACAGCTAAGTTGATGCTCACAAAGGTCTTTCCTTCACCCATTTCTGTGGAAGTGACCAATATTACTTTGTCTTCTTTTTTACCTAACAAAAACTGAATTTTACTGCGTAACAAACGAATTAGTTCTGCGTTGGAATTGGCGTTGGTATTGTGATCAATAATAGATTCGTTAGCTTGATGGCGTGCTAATTCAGAGATAATAGGCACATCAGTAATAGATTCTAGTTCTTTTCTATCGTTGAATGTACGTGTTAAAGTGAATTTCAAATAGAGAATCACTATGGGGATAAAAATACCTAAAAACATGAATGCTAGCATGATAATAGGTAGTCTGGGAGATGTTTTATCTGCGCTATCAGCAGCATCGAGCAGACGAGCTTTCGGTACGGTCACAGCCATACTCAAAGATGCCTCTTCGCGTTTTTGTAGTAAAAACATATATAGTGAGGCCTTAATTTCTTGCTGACGTTTAATTTCAATAAATTCACGTTCTTGTTGCGGTATTTTTTGCAGCTGCGAACTTAAAAATTCATTCTGACTACCCAATTCTTTAATGCTGATTTCCATTCCCTTACGTGATGTAGCTATACTGTTTTGAATGGATGATCTGCTGGATTGTATCTGTAAATCCATACTTTGTAAGGTAGGGTTATTAGCAGAAGAACCGCTTGCGACCCGCTCCCTCGTCACCAATAATTTGTTGTACTCTTGAATGATAGCGACTAAACCTACATCCGTTAGTCCTAAATTAGGAATTAAGGCATATTTATTTTCTGGCTGCTTCAAGAGGTCTTCTATGTATTCAATCAATTGCAATTGAATTTCTAATTCATTTTGTTTTTGATCATACAGATTGCTTCGTTGTAGATATAAACCCGCATCTACCTCAATATTAGTAAGTCTATTATCTTGTTTGTAAGCCTGTAGATTTCTTTCTACATCCGTTAGCTCATCTTTTAATAAATTCAGGCGACTATCAATAAATACAGCGGTAAAATTGGCTGATTTGTTGATTTGATCAATAGCATCTTGGTTATAAATGTCAATCAAGCAACGTAGAAAATCTATTCCTTTTTCTCTATTCCCTTCAATTAAAGTGATATTGACAATGTCTCCATCTTTAGGTACTTCAGTGGTTAAAAGTCCTGTTTGATATGCTCTTACGATGCCAATAGGATTATGAATTTGAACGTGGATTTTCTCCTCTGGAACAATATTGGGGTCGCGTAAATAGATTTGTATACTACCATTTTTAGTTTCGATGGTGGCAGGGAGTTGATCTAATACATAGCTGAACTTTTCGGTATGAAGCAATTCGTAAATTTTACCTTTTACGTAGAATTTCCCATCGGTTTCATAGGCGATGTCTAGTTCGGTCGATTTTCCAATTTTCAACATATCGTTATAATCCATTCTCACTTCGATGGGGCTTGCGTTGTATAATTCTATAGGTTTCAGGTATTTAGTGGTAGAATAGCTGTAGTATAGATTCAGTTCTGCAACAACCTTCTTGATAAGTTCTTTGGAATGAATAACTTGCCTCTCGTTGTAGATATCGGTTGATGCTTTAGACATGCCAAAATTATCCAATTGCTTCAGGATGGAAAGCTGGCTCATTTGTCCGCCCGATGAATTATCCGTAATCAATACAGTTGCTTTAAATTGCAGCTTATCTTTTTGTGTCCTAAAAAAGAGCAATCCTAAAACGATGGCCATGATTAAGGATAGCAAAATCCACTTCCAATAAGCACCGTATTTTTCAATTAATTCTAGCCAGTTAATCGGTTTTTCACCTGTTGTATGTTGCATATTACTATTCATAATATTATTGAACTTCTTTTTTCTGTTATTTTTTAAGGATATTAACCACTAAAGAGGCAATGGATATCATAGTACCCACCACGGTTATAGACAAAGTTTCGGCTGTACTAATACCCGAAGCTCTCGAACGTGGTTTGTTAGGTTCTACATAAAGCACATCTCCTTGTTGTAGATAAAAATAGGGAGAGTTAATGAGGTTTTTATCCTGTATATCTAATCGTACTGTTTCTCGTTTTCCCAATGCCTCTCTAACTAGCAAGACATTGGAACGATGTCCGTAAATAGTCATGTCGCCTGCTAAAGCAAGAGCCTCTAAGATAGAGACCTTTTCACTATCAATAATAAAAGAACCTGGATGTAATACTTCACCAAGAACGGAAACTCTAAAGTTGACAAATCTGATGAGTATAATAGGTTCTTCTGTAATATATGCAGGGTAAATGTTTTGTTTGATTGTTTCGGTTAACTGAAGTTTGTTCATTCCAGCTACATGCAATTTTCCTATTACAGGAAAGGTCAGATAGCCTTCGGAATCGACAAGGTAGTTTTGCATACTTAGACCATACGAAAGATTGCTATTACCACCGCTTCCACTATATGTTCGAGCCTGATCTCCAGAAGGGATTAAGGGTAGATTAAAAGGAATAGCAGCTTCGGGTGTATTGGTATTCACTGTTATAAGCAGCACGTCGCCTGGTTTAATCATAGGGTCTGGGATAGGAGCTTGAATAGAGTCAGATAATGCTGCAAGTTCTCCAGCTTGTTGTAAATAAGCAACTTGTTTGTAAGACTGGCAGCTTGAAAGAATCAAGGCTGCAAATAGGCCTAAAGTTACTTTGATAGATAATTTGTTCATACGGTACTTATTTGTTTGTTTTTTACGTTTTGCATATTGTTTTTTACGATTTGCATACCCAGCAAATCATCAATTTATGTTTTACTTAGCCTGCATTGGAAAATGATTTTTTACCAAAAAGAGTTTTCCATATAATGACTATATCCCAGTCTAATGACCAGTTTTTTACATATTCAATGTCTTTTTCTACTCTATCTTCCATCTTCCACAATTCATCAGTTTCACCTCGTAAACCATTGATTTGAGCCCATCCTGTAATACCTGGTTTGATGTAGTGACGCACCAAATAATCATCTATTAAAGTAGAATATTCATCTGTATGTGCCAACATATGAGGTCGCGGACCCACAACCGACATATCACCCTTGAATACATTAAAAAATTGAGGCAGTTCATCTATGCTGGTTTTACGCATAAATTGCCCGATTTTAGTAATTCGAGGGTCGTTCTCACAAGCTTGCTTTTTGTCAGCTTCAGCATTCGGATTCATACTCCTGAACTTGTAGCAATCGAAGGTTACCTTATTTATTCCAGTGCGCTTTTGCACAAATAAAACAGGACCTTTTGAGCTTAATTTAATCAGCAATCCCATAAGAGGATATAGCCATGACATCACAAAAATAAGCACAAAACCCGAAAAAGCGATATCAAAAATACGCTTTTTAATCCGATTCTCCATAGAATCCATAGGAATACGTTGCGGATTGATAATCGTAATCTCGTTAATATACTCTACATCAAACATATCACGGTCAACATTATTCACTTCTGGGATGTAGAACAGTCTCACACCCATGCGGTTACAAGTCTTCAGTAATTCATCATTGTCTATATGATGCGGCTGCAACTCTCTTGCACTCGGGATAGAGACAAAAATCACCTGAATGCTGTACTCCTGAATCACCCTCTCTAGTTCGTTGCGGGTACCTAAAACATCATTTTTCTCGTCTTTTTCATCTGTCAGGTAGCCAACAAACATATAATTCAAAACGGGATTGAATTTGATGATATGCTCAGCTTTCTGCATGGTTTCATTTCTACCTATTAAAAGTGTACGCTTGATTCGTACATTTCTAAGATGGAAATATTTAACAATTTTATAGTATATAAAGTTGATAGAAAGCTTAAGAAAAATAAAAAGAAGACTCGCAAAAACAACAAAATTCAGTAAATATCCTATCTGAGAATAAAATATTCCAAAGTTGATAATGGATAAGAAAAGAAAAATTAGGGAGCGATTTAATAGTCGCTTTAGCCTGATTCTGAACCCTTTTTCACTGTAAAAAGTCTGCTTTCTAACTAAAATAAAGGCAATTACCCATGAGAAATTTGCTAAAATCACAGTGAGTAAAAAGTGGGTCGATTCAATGAAAATGTTTTGAAAAGCCCATGCAGACAACCAAAATGTAAGGTTGATTATTAGAAGATCTAATAATGCCGATATAAACTGCAAATCATTCTCTCTTGTTCTCATGAAGCGTACAATGATATTATTTATGTAAACGCAAAAATTCTGAATTTATTGGATGAAAAATTCAGAAAGCATGCAAAGATAGTAGTTTTATTAAAAAGTATCAATAAAAACTTAAAATGTTTGTAGCTATTGTCGTACTTCCCTAAGATACAAAAAAAAGAATAACCTTGTTGTTTTATGCTAAATTGATATAAATGTATGCTTTTTTTTGTACTTTTGCACACTCAAATTAAAAAAGTATACGACTATGATATCTTCTCTAACTTTGCTGTATAACTATAGCTTCAAAGCGACTAGAACGTATATATACGCATCTTTGTTCGTTATTGGGAATGTTTTATTCCCTCAAATAGCACATCTTTATCCAAATGGAGGAATGATTTTGCTGCCAATTTATTTCTTTACGTTGATAGCAGCGTATAAATATGGCTTTGCGACAGGCTTACTCACAGCTATATTATCGCCCCTCATCAACCACCTGCTTTTTGGCATGCCTCCACTGCCCATGCTCCCTATTATTTTAATTAAATCGGGATTGCTTGTGCTGGCTGCTTCTGCGGCTGCCCATCATTTTAAACGGATTAATTTGCCAATTTTACTTTTGGTGATCTTATCTTATCAAATAGTAGGAACCCTGATTGAATGGGTTATGGTGAAAGATTTTTATGTGGCTATACAGGATTTTAGATTGGGAATCCCTGGTATGCTGATTCAATTAATTGGCGGTTGGCTGATGATTAAATGGTTGAATAATAATACTGAAAAATCAGCATAAAAAGAATGAATATGAAGTCTTTTGATGAGGTTTTAGCTAAGTTTCAAGCGATTCAATTCGATGAGTCTTTTGATATGATAGTCGCCATTGCAAATGGAGGAATTATCCCTGCGAGCATCTTAAATCAAAAACTGAATATAGATTTTCAAATCCTGAAAATCAATCTGAGAGATAAAAATCATCAGGCAATTCATGCTAAACCTGTGTTGTTAAGTGCTGTGGATTTCGATGTGCAAGGGAAGAGGATTTTATTGGTGGATGATAGAAATAAAACGGGTGCAACGATTGAATATGCTAAGGAACTGATGAAAAATGCTGCTTTAGTTAAGACTTTTGCAGTGAATGGAAAGGCCGACTATGCTTTGTATGATGAAACTTGTTTTAAGTTTCCATGGATTATGTAAGTGAAGTAATCAGATTTTAAAAGATAAGGTATGAAAACCATCCAAATTAGAGATAAACAATTTGAACTTTCCATTCCAGAGGCTGAAATTCAAGCGGCTGTGCGGCGTGTCGGTGATGCGATTAATCGTGATTTAGCAGATACTGACCCTCTGTTTATTTGTGTACTGAATGGAGCATTTATGTTTGCTGCTGATTTGATGAAGATTGTCAATTTCCCTTGTGAAATTACCTTTGTGAAGCTTTCTTCTTACGAAGGGATTTATACGACAGGTAGCGTGAAAGAGGTAATTGGCTTGAATGAAAGTGTTGTGGATAGAAACGTGATAGTGGTGGAAGATATTGTGGATACAGGTATCACCATGGAGCGCATCATGGCGTCGTTGGTGGCTAAGGGTGCGAAAAGTATTAAAGTGGTGACTTTTCTGCAAAAACCAGATGCTTTGCAGCGCGATATTACGGTCGATTATGTAGCTATGAAAATTCCAAATGAGTTTATCTTGGGATATGGATTAGATTACGACGGATACGGTAGAAATTTAAAAGAAATATATACATTAATATGATGACGCTATCATTGCGTTCTCTTTTTGAAAACTTATATGTTAAACATCATTATATTTGGTGCACCAGGTTGTGGTAAAGGTACCCAAAGTGAATTACTGATTGAGGCTTTCAATCTGCGCCATATATCTGCTGGACAGCTTTTGCGTGAAGAAATAGCTGCAAATACAGAAGTAGGTCGAGAGGCTGAAAAGTATGTCTCAAAAGGACATTTAGTGCCTGATAATATGATCAATGGCATCATTGAAAATATTGTTTGTGGCTGGAAAAATGGTTTCAGCGGAATCATCTTCGACGGTTATCCTCGAACTTTAGGACAAGCAGAAGAATTAGAGAAAATCATGGATAAATTGAATAAATCCACTTCTTTGTTGATTGACCTACGAGTACCAGAAGAAGAATTGATTAAACGACTATTGTCACGCGCCAAGACTTCTGGTCGCAGCGATGATAATATAGATATTATCCGCAATCGCTTCAAAATTTATGAGTCAGAAACTCGTCCTGTTATGGATTTCTACAAGTCCTTAGGTAAATACCACGCTGTGGAGGGTTTGAGCTCTGTAGAAGGGGTTTTTGCAAATATAAAAGAGAAAATTGAAAGCTTAAAACGCTGATATTCTCTACTACATCATAAAATTAATCGTGCTATGAGTTCTTCAAATTTTGTTGACTATGTGAAAATATATTGCCGCTCTGGGAAGGGTGGTGCAGGCTCTACGCATCTCTATCGTGCTAAATACATCCCTAAGGGTGGTCCTGATGGCGGTGATGGCGGTCGTGGTGGTCACGTTATTTTGCGTGGCAATAGAAACTTGTGGACTCTACTGCACCTGAAATATACTGTTCATGTTTTTGCGGATGATGGTGGTGCTGGTAGTCGTAATCGTAGCACTGGTAAAGATGGCGGTGATAAAGTGATTGAAGTGCCTTGTGGTACAGTAGTATATGATGCTGAAACAGGTGAGTTTTTGTGCGATATTACTGAACATGAACAAGAGGTAGTGCTCTTAAAAGGAGGCCGTGGCGGACTAGGGAACTGGAATTTCCGCTCTGCGACTAATCAAACACCACGCTATGCCCAACCTGGCGAGCCGAGGATAGAAAAATCGGTCATTATGCAGCTGAAAATCTTGGCTGATGTGGGTCTGGTAGGTTTCCCTAATGCTGGTAAATCAACGCTGCTGTCGGTGGTGTCTGCGGCCAAACCAGAGATTGCAGATTATCCGTTTACCACTCTTACACCTAATCTCGGCATGGTTTCTTATCGTGATAATCAGTCTTTTGTGATGGCTGATATTCCTGGTATTATCGAAGGAGCTTCTGAGGGTAAAGGTTTGGGATTGAGGTTTTTGCGTCATATAGAGCGTAATTCCATCTTGCTATTTATGATTCCTGCTGATAGCGAAGATATTCAAAAGGAATATGCTATTCTGCTGAATGAATTGCAAACCTATAATCCTGAATTAGCAGACAAACAGCGGATTTTAGCTATCTCTAAATGTGATATGTTAGATGCCGAAATGATAGAGGAAATGAAAGCTGAATTGCCAGAAGGTATTCGCACTGTATTTATTTCGTCTGTTAGTGGGTTAGGTATCACGCAGTTGAAGGACATGATTTGGGAAGAAATCAACAGTGAAGCGAATAAGTTGGTAGAGTGGGTACATCAGGATATGGATATCAAAAAAATAGCAGAAGAAGATGATGGGGAAGATGTTGAAGTAGATTGGGATGAGGAAGATTACGATGATGAGGAAGAGGATTTAGACCAATACAAGGGTGTTGGTTGGGACGAACAAGATTGATAATCTGGTAAATAGATTAAATTGAAATAGCTTGGATGATAGATCAGGCAACGATTGACAAAATTCAGGATGCTGCTCAAATTCAAGAGGTGGTGTCTGACTATGTTACCCTGCGCAAAAGAGGGGTCAACCTGATAGGATTATGTCCGTTTCATAATGAAAAGACACCTTCGTTTACGGTATCGCCCGCTAAGGGGATTTTTAAGTGCTTCGGCTGTGGAAAAGGCGGTAATTCCGTGCATTTCATCATGGAGCACGAGCAACTCAGCTACTATGAGGCGCTCAAACATCTAGCAAAAAAATACAATATTGAAGTACAAGAGCGTGA
>CAYVWK010000041.1:0-5757 GCA_964455235.1 uncultured Paludibacter sp. | reverse complement strand
ATGAGGCGCTCAAACATCTAGCAAAAAAATACAATATTGAAGTACAAGAGCGTGAGTGGACAGACGAAGAACGAGCTGCCCAAAATGCACGTGAAAGTATGTTTTTGGTCAATGATTTTGCTCAAAAGTACTTCTCCCATATCCTCCATCATCATATTGATGGGAAATCTATTGCGCTAGCTTACTTCAAAGAGCGTGGTTTCCGCGATGATATCATCCAGAAATTCCAATTGGGTTATGGCTTGGATGAACGAGATGCCTTTACCAAAGAGGCTTTGCAGAAAGGTTATAAAAAAGAGTTTCTGATTCAAACGGGCTTGACTGCCGAATATGATGGGGGACAGCTTTTGGATAGATTTCGTGGTAGGGTGATGTTTCCTGTGCACTCTATCTCTGGCAAAGTGGTGGCTTTCGGTGGTCGAACACTTCGCACGGATGCTAAGGTTGCGAAATATGTCAATTCGCCCGAATCTGAAATCTACCATAAAAGTAATGAGCTGTATGGGATTTTCTTTGCCAAACAAGCTATTGTTAGAGAGGATAGATGCTTTCTGGTAGAGGGTTATACGGATGTTCTTTCCATGCATCAAAGTGGGGTTGAAAATGTGGTGGCTTCGTCGGGAACGGCTCTGACTGGTGGTCAGATTCGCATGATTCATCGCTTTACCGAGAATGTAACTGTTATTTTTGATGGAGATGCTGCGGGTATTAAAGCTTCTCTGCGCGGTATCGATTTGCTGTTGGAAGAAGGTCTGAATATCAAGGTTTTACTATTGCCACAAGGTGAAGACCCAGACTCCTTTGCACGTAAGCATAATTCAGCGGATTTTATTCAACATGTGGATGAAAATTCAGTTGATTTTATGCGCTTCAAAACCAATCTTTTGATGGAAGATGCGGGCAAAGATCCTATCAAACGTGCTAATCTGATTTTAGATATAGTCAAAAGTATTGCTGTCATTCCTAATTCTGTTATTCGGGCTGAATATGTGAAGGAATGCAGCACGATGTTGGAAGTTGATGAGGCTGTTTTGTATCATGAAATCAATAAATTAAAGAAAAAGCCCGACTTGAAAAAGCCTGCTGCAGAGAAGCGAGAGATTGCTCCCTCCGTTCAGGAACAACACACAGAAAAGCAAACCGCTACTCCTCAATATCCCTATGTTCAAGAGGAAAGAAATATCCTAGAAACCCTGATTAAATATGGGAAAATGGATATGCGTGAGACTGTGGATGTTAAAAAAGGGGGTGAGCCTGAGATTGCTGCGGATTATATCTATTATGAAATCAATCATGATAGTTTGACCTTTTTTACGCCTGAGCATCAGGAAATGCTGAAAGAATATGAGGCGCATTATCAAGAGACTGATTTTGATGCAGAAAAGCATTTTCTGTTTCATCCCAACCCTAAAATAGTGAGTCTGACAACGGATTTGATTACAGAAAAATACCCATTGAGTAAGATACATGCTAAAAGTCAGACCATTACTTCTCCTGAGGATAAACTAAAGGACTATGTTGAGCGTTTAGTATATGAATATAAAAATCGCCTGCTTTTAGATATTATCAAGGACAAATTGATGGAGATGAAAAAAGCTTCTGATTTGGGTAATAACCATGTTATAAGCGAGTTAATGCAAGAGCTTTCAGCATTAGAAGAGCTGCGAAAAGATATTGCTAAAAGGTTAGGTGAACGAATAATTACACGCTTATGATTTTATTTAATGAAATAATTTTCGGGCCAGTGCGGAGTCGCCGCTTGGGTGTTTCTTTAGGGGTGAATTTACTGCCTACAGATGCAAAAATATGCTCGTTTAATTGCATTTATTGCGAATGCGGATTTAATACGACCATCAAAGAAACGCCGCTTCCTAAACGAGAGCAGGTGTATGAAGCTTTGGAGAAAAAGCTACAGGAAATGGTAGCCGCTAATGAATTGCCTGATAATATTACCTTTGCTGGTAATGGCGAACCGACTATGCATCCTCAGTTTGATGTGATTATAGATGATACGATTGCTTTGCGAGATAAATATTGCCCAAATGCGCAGGTGAGTGTGCTTTCTAATTCAGCGCACATGCATAAACCTTCTGTGCATGAGGCTTTATTGAAAGTAGATAAGAATATATTGAAGTTTGATTCGGCTTTTGATGAGACCGTGCGCCGCCTCGACCGACCTGTTGGAAAATACTTCAATGTAGCGTGGCAGATGGAGCAATTCAAGAAGTTTGAGGGAAATTTGATTATCCAGACCATGTTTCTACGTGGTGAATTGGCAGATGGAATAATCGATAACACCACTGAAAAAGAACTTGCGGCTTGGTTGGAGGCTTTGAAAATAATCAACCCCAAACAGGTGATGATTTATACGATTGATAGAGAGACACCTACCAAAGGTTTGCAGAAGATATCCGTCGAGGAATTGGAGCAAATAGCGGAACGTGTACGTGCTGAGGGTTTTGATGTAATGGTTTCAGGTTAATATTATACAATTGAATGAAAAAATTAGATGTATATCAAGCACTGAAAAAAGCCATAAAAGAAGGCGAGGATAGTGGAATCGCTCACGATTTTGACCCTGTAAATCATTTGAAAAATTTAAAAGCTAATAAGAATAAGTATTCTAAAGTATAGATGATTAGATGGCAAAAATCCTTTTAGAAAATATGGAATTTCATGCCTTTCATGGCGTTTTAGAGCGTGAAAAGCAGTTGGGTAATCGCTTTTTGGTAACAGTGGAAATGGATATTGATACTACTAAAGCGGGGCAAACCGATGATTTGAATGACACTTTAAACTATCAATTGGTGTACGATGCAATTTCGGCAGAAATGCGTATTCCCTCTGAATTAATCGAACATATCTCTCAAAGAATCATCAATAAATTGAAAGATGAATTCCCTCAAATTCAAAAACTTAAGTTGAAATTATCCAAATTAAGTCCGCCCTTAGGAGGAAAATCAGATAAAGTAAGTATCCTTTTAGAGGCTTGAAATCATCACAATAAGTTCTTTTTTTTCTTCTATAAATCTTGATATTATTATCTCATTTTTTTTTCGTACTTTTGCAGGTTGAAAATTGAAAACAACTTCATGAAGAATATTCGTAATTTTTGTATCATAGCTCATATCGATCACGGTAAGAGTACCTTAGCTGATCGTCTGTTAGAATTTACTAAGACTGTCTCTGAAAAAGATTTACAGTCTCAGGTGTTAGATAGCATGGATCTCGAAAAAGAGCGAGGCATCACCATTAAAAGTCATGCTATTCAGATGAATCATCGCATTGGAGGTGAAGATTATGTGTTGAATTTAATCGACACTCCAGGGCACGTGGATTTTTCTTATGAAGTTTCACGATCTATAGCCGCTTGCGAAGGTGCACTTTTAATCGTAGATGCAACGCAAGGGATTCAGGCTCAGACTATTTCAAACTTATATATGGCCATTGAACATGATTTGGAGATTATTCCTATCATGAATAAAATGGATATGGATTCGGCTATGCCTGAGGAAGTTGAAGATCAGATTATTGATTTATTGGGCTGCAAAAGAGAAGAAATTATCCGTGCAAGTGGTAAAACAGGCATGGGTGTAGAGGATATTCTACAAGCCATAGCAGATAAAGTTCCTGCTCCTGAGGGCGACCCAGATGCACCACTACAATGCTTGATTTTCGACTCAGTTTTCAATTCTTTTAGAGGAATTATTGCCTATTTCAAAATAACCAACGGCACCATTCGCAAGGGTGATATGGTGAAGTTTGTGGCTACTGGTAAAGAGTATGATGCGGATGAAATCGGAGTGTTGAAGCTGGGAATGGTGGAGGCCAAGGAGTTGAGCGCAGGCAATGTGGGTTACATCATCTCAGGTATTAAAAGTTCAAAAGAAGTGAAAGTGGGGGATACAATCACCCACGTGAAAAATCCTTGTGATAAGGCAATTGCAGGTTTTGAAGAGGTAAAACCTATGGTTTTTGCTGGTGTTTATCCTATTGATGCTGAGGATTTTGAAGATTTGCGCAGTTCGATGGAGAAATTGCAACTGAATGATGCCTCGCTAACCTTTGAACCTGAGTCGTCTATGGCTTTGGGCTTTGGTTTTAGATGTGGTTTCTTAGGAATGCTCCACATGGAAATCATACAGGAACGCTTGGATAGGGAGTTTGATATGAATGTGATTACTACTGTCCCCAACGTTTCCTATATCGTACACACCAAAAAAGGGGAGACTTTAGAGGTACATAATCCTTCTGGTTTGCCCGATGTCATGCAAATTGAAACGATTGAAGAACCTTATATTCGTGCCTCCATCATCACACAAAGTGATTATATCGGTCAAATTATGACGCTTTGTCTGGATAAACGCGGTGAGCTTATCAAACAAGAATATATCTCTGGAAGTAGGATGGAACTAGCGTTTGACCTACCTTTAGGTGAGATTGTTTTTGATTTTTATGATAGATTGAAAAGCATTTCAAAGGGATATGCTTCCTTTGATTATTATTCCAACGGTTATCGACCCTCCAAGCTCATCAAATTAGATATATTGCTGAACGGAGAGCCTGTTGATGCCCTTTCATCACTGATACATTTCGATAATGCAGTGCCTATGGGGCGCCGTATGTGCGAAAAACTGAAAGAGTTGATACCGCGCCAACAATTTGATATCGCTATTCAGGCAGCTATCGGGGCAAAAATTATTGCTCGGGAGACCATCAAAGCGGTGCGTAAAGACGTGACAGCCAAATGTTATGGGGGCGATATCAGTAGGAAAAGAAAATTATTGGAAAAACAGAAGAAAGGTAAGAAGCGCATGAAACAAATTGGTTCAGTTGAAGTGCCTCAAAAAGCTTTCTTGGCTGTATTGAAGCTTGATTAAATATGTTTTAAATATACAATGGAAAATAATTATAGAAATAAGAATTTTGTAGCAATTAGTGGATTCATTGATAAAATGAAGAATACTGTGAATCCAGGTATGTTGCTGCTTTTCGTAGCGATAGCTACCATGTTTATTGCTAATAATAGTCTTACAAAAGATTGGTACGCAAACTTGTGGACTTATGATTTTTATCTGCAAATTAATAATTTCAACTTTTTAAGTGTTGGAGGAAAGGCACTTACAAGTTTAGAGGTTATAAATGATGGTTTGATGACGCTTTTCTTTTTCTATGTAGGACTTGAAATTAAACGGGAGGTGTTAGTAGGCGAATTGTCCTCTTTCCGCCAAGCTATTTTACCTATTATTGCAGCTTGCGGTGGTATGATTGTGCCTGTTTTATTATTCTTCTCAGTAGGTCAGAGTCAAGGTTTTTCTCCCCTTGAAATGAAAGGTTTAGCTATTCCTATGGCGACTGATATTGCATTTTCTTTGGGAGTTTTAACCTTATTAGGCAAACGAGTACCGATGAGTCTCAAAATTTTCTTGTTAACTCTTGCTATCACAGATGATATCGGCGGTATTGTGGTTATTGCTATGGCATACAGCCACTTAGGTTCAAGTTCATTAATATACCTATTGATATCATTGATATTCTTTGGCGTATTATTCTTAGGAAATCGTTTGCGAGTAAATAATAAATTATTCTATATTTTGAATGGTGTCATTATTTGGTATTTGTTTCTACAAGCCGGAATCCATCCAACCATTGCAGGTGTAATCGTGGCGTTCTTAGTACCTGCTCGTCCGTATATTGATTTGAATAAATATACAGAAGGTCTGTCACGCGACATTAGTGTTATTAGGAGTACTATTC
>CAYVWK010000040.1:3313-15020 GCA_964455235.1 uncultured Paludibacter sp. | reverse complement strand
GTAACTGCTCGAAAAATGCATGATAACGGTATCTTCACAGGGAAGGATTTAAAGCAGCGATCAGAAAAAGAACTTGTACGCTTATTTGGTAAAGTAGGACATGATTTTTATCTATATGCACGAGGGATAGATAATAGAGAAGTACAAGCTGAACGTATCACCAAATCAATCAGTAATGAAACTACATTCTTGCAAGATAAAGACAATCGTATTTTGCTGACTGTTGAGCTGTATCACTTAGCAAAGGAGGTTTTTGCACGCATGGAAAAAGAAAGCTTTTATGGGAAAACGATGACAATTAAAATAAAATATGCTGATTTTAAAATCATTACTCGAAGTCGTACTTTGACTCAGAAGATTACTGCTTTTGAACAATTCTGGCCAGTTGCGCGACAAATGATGAAGGATATTGATCTCTCCGTTAAACCAGTTCGCCTTATTGGTTTTGGTATAAGCAATGCTGGTGATGATAACGATGAGAAAACCACACAGTTAGAGCTAAAATTATTCTAAGACTGGATTTAGTAAGTCTATAAAATTTATTATCTTTGTGATGCAAAAAATAAAGCACTAGATTGACACACATTAGATTCAATATGATTATAAGCAAAATAGATATTAAAGGAAATATAAGGTTTACGATTTTTCAATTATTGCTTTATTTTACCTTTATTCCATCCCTCCTCTCTCTTTCAAGCATTTCAGCACAAACAGCTTTAAAGTTTCAAACAAATGTTGAGACTCAAGGTCCTGGTACGTACACATACACAGTGCCTAAAGATACCCGTATGACCTTTGAGGTTTGGGGTGGCGGTGGACGAGGAGGTGGTAAAAACTCTGATACAGGTGGAGCTGGTGGTGGTGGTGGTGCCAAACGTACTACTCTGCTTTCAGGTAGTTATAATGGTGGTAACGGCGGAGGTGGACGTGTACGTATTTTGAATATGTGCCGCTCATATTGGTATAAAGCAGATATGGCAAATGATGTGCTTCCTGCTAATGGTGCAGCTTTATCCACGTGGAAAGATAAAACAGAAAATGCCAATCATGGTGTTTCTCCTAGCTCTGCAAGTGGTGGATATACAGCTTCAACTGCTCATCCCAAATGGTATGACAATAAAATCAACTTCAATCCAGCAGTTGAATTTACCAGTGGATACTATATGGCTGATAGAAGATCGGTGCAAAATGATATGGCTTTACTGCCAATAGCAAAGGGAAAATCATGCGTCGATTCTCCCTTGTTGATTCTCCTTTCCCTGATATGGATAAGGATAGTTGGTCGCTGCTATCAGCTTATACTTACGATAAAAATAGATTGTCTGTTCAGAACTTCACCACCCTACCTGGCACTTTAAGGATTTACGACACAGGCGGTCGCTTAGTAATGCAAACACACATCAATAAAACCAATACGGATTTGACTCTTCCGCTTCAAGCTGGAGTGTATGTGCTCCATATGCAAGCAGGAGCACATAAAGCAGTGGAAAAAGTGGTGGTGCATTAAAACTTCAAGTCAATTTCTTTCAATCACACCTTCAATTTCCAAGGTTTTCTATACTCGTAAGACAAGTATTTATTAGCCTCATCACTATTGGTAAAACGTTCAGCATTGGCATCCCACAGCAATCTTTCTTGTGTCTGCATTGCGATAGTAGCTAAGTGTGCCATTGAAGTTGAGCGATGTCCAATTTCTAATGTAGCCAAAGGCTCCTCCCTTGATTTTACACAATCTAAGAAATTACGTATCAAAGCTGCTGCACTATTCTTATAGCTACCATCAATTAAAAGAACATCTTTGTTATTCAAATTAATCTTTTCAGGCTCCATCAAACTAGTCCATTTTGAAAACTGACCAGGTTTGGTAGGTGTAATACGATAATCATTTTCACCCGTGTGCAAGGTTCCTTTGGTACCACGCAACTCTAAAAATCCATGTGGGATAAAGCTACCAGAACTAGCCTCAAGTATGCTTAATGTTACGATAACTCCAGAAGCAAACTCATAAGTAATATGCATAGTGTCTGGAATCGTTCTATCATCATCCACTGCAAACTTGCCACCGTGAGCGCTTACTGCTACTGGAGCTTCCTCATCTATTAGCCAACGAATAAGGTCCAAGTAATGCACGCCATTATTAGAAACTTGATTCGCATAATCTTCCCACCATCTAAACATATAAGGAGCAATATTGTATTGATAGGGACGATAAGCTCTTGGGCCTAGCCACATATCCCAGTTGAAATCCTTAGGTGGTTTTTCAGGGAACATCTTTCCTATACCATGAGGAGCCATATTGCTCACATGACAAGCATTCGCAAAGGTTACTTTGCCAATCTTTCCTGCTGGAATTTCTTGAGCAAGTTTTTGGAATGTAGGAGCACCACGTCTATTTAAACCTACAGCCACCACTTGATTACTATTTAGCCCAACATTAACCATCGCTCTACCTTCAGCTATAGTTTTAGATAGGGGTTTTTCTACAAAAACATCTTTACCAGCATTAATTGCATCAATGGTTTGAAGTGCATGCCAATGGTCAGGAGAAGCAATACACACAGCATCTATACTTTTGTCTTCCAGCAATTTGCGATAGTCGGTGTACATTTTCACTTTAGTAGGAAAATTCTCTCCCATTTTTGGTATCTGGCGAGGCATTGCATCTATGTAACGAGGATTTACGGCTGAATAATCACGCGTAATATAAGGTTCGTACACATCACATAAAGCAGCAACTTCCACATCTTCATTTTCCATAAACATATGCATCAGTTGAGTTCCACGGTTACCTACACCGATAAAGCCCATACGGATTTTATCATTAGGACCGATTACTCTTGGCTTGGTTGGTTTAGGTTTGATAGTAGCTCCCAAGCCACTTACTGGAGCTACAGAGGCTGCTGCAACAGCAAATGATGCTTTCTTTAAAAAATCTCTTCGTGTTGTTTTATCTTCCATTGTTATTTGTTTTTATTCCTCCAATCAATGGTTATTAATACAGAGGAATGGTTATGTTTTTCTTGTAATTATTGCTTATTGAATAGTTTTTCATAATCGGGAAGAGGATCAAAAACACCTCCACCATCAGCAAAAAACTCTTTATCAGTCAGATAGAAACCATTCTTCACATCTGTCCAAGCCTTTTTATCAGCAGGATTATGACTTCTCATCTTATTCCAATTGAGGTAGTTCTGATGACCGTTGCTTTCTAATAAACCAATACCTTGAAGACCAGGGAAAGACTTCAGACGAGCTGCTACATTTTTATTCCACTCTACCATCACTGGATTTACTGTTAAATCGGCACAAAAGCACGGAATATCATGATCAGCTGAAACCTTAGCTATCTTCATCGTAACACTGAGCGTTTTAGCAATTGGCTTTAAAGCCATTCCTTGATATCCCATTTCAATACGCTCTATAGCATCTTTTTCCGTATGTGCGCTTTCATCTGCAGCAATGCGTACAGGTAGATGCTTAACGGTGAAATCTTTATCCTCTGGATAAGGTTCTTCAACAATTGCAAAATGGTCTAATGCTTTAATTTTATCCGCATAATCTAAAAAACGCTGGAAGGTCTCCTCCGTTTCATAACGCCCATTCGCATCAAAATAATAAGGTATTTTACCAGTTTCTGTATAGGGAGTCCTTATATCTTTTAGTACTTGATGAATCTCCAACAAACGCTGTTGATCTTTGGCAAGCATCTCCTCTTGTGTACCTGGTTGCCCTATTTTAATTTTCATAAAGAAATAGCCACTTTCAACCTCTCTCCGGATAGTTTCTGGATCTACATTATAAGAAATAAGGGGTGTAGCTGCTAATTTTTCGTGTCGGTCTGAAAATGCAGATTGATAAGTCTCTGGTATCAGTTGGTCAAAGCTGTGAAATCCATTTTCTCGTGCAAATAGCACCCACAAGGCATTGTCAACTGCAACCAAAGCATTCAACACAAAGGTTTGACGCAGATTAGGGTTGCCTGTAACTCGCTTTCCATATGCATACAACTCCTCAAACAGTTCATCAGTAACACCAATAGGAGAGTAAAAACTCATACCATCAAGCATTTGAACAGCTCGCACAGTCAGCACATACATCAATGAATTACCTCCTGTCTCAGAATATGCTGAAAAGATTTGACTATCAGACCACAGCACACTTTGGACCCCTAAACCAATAGAACTATATCCATTATCACTCTCTAAGCGAACAACTACCTGCCATAATTCAGATAGAAAACCTCCTTTAAATCCAAAAGGGCTCACCAAAGGTTCTCGCTCAAAAAGTACATCTGTTGATTTGATCGTAATTTTTTTCCAGTTAGGGTCAATGATTAAAGCTGACTCTTTTTTTATCTTGGGAGCACAAGAAGATAAAGACAGAAGCGAAGAAGACATACATACACCACCAATTCCTATCATACTTTTCTTGATAAAGTCTCTTCTATTATGTATTTTCATGTTATTTTAGTTTTAAAATTTAGTCGGTTTTAAGTATGGCGGGGAACATTCTCCTATTACTCAAACCCCGCCATACTGCTACTTCACAATCTATTTATTAACCAACTCTTAGTCTAATCGCTTAATTCTGATATTCTTCATCTTCACCAAGGAACCATGTCCCAAGAAACAGATATATCCTTTTTTGTTGAATAATCCGGGGTGTTCTTTGCCATCAGGAATACCATTTTTGGTAGCTTCACGGATATTGCCATCCACTATGACTTGCCCGTTTAAGGTAATCTTGATATGATCGCCCTTGGCCACTACCTCTTGGTAATTCCACTCACCTAAAGGTTTGAGTGCACCACGTTTGGCAGGAATAATACCATACACAGAACCATGGTACTGATAATCATCCAATTTACTGTAAATAGGAGCATCATCATCTAAAATTTGCAATTCCATCCCTACATAGGCTGCATCGCCTTCCATAGGAGTACGAATACCCAAACCATTATTAGCGGCAGGTGTCAACTGAAACTCGAAACGGAATACAAAATCACCATATTCTTCTTTTGTATAAAGATTTCTGGCATCTCCTCTTAACTTACTTGGATAGTAAACTAATTCCCCATTTTCAGCTACATAATCGGTGGTATTTCCTGTCCACTCATGGATATTGGTTCCATCAAACAAAATTTTAAAACCTTCTTTTTCTTCCTGTTTGGATAGCACAAAGGGTTCAGGACGTGCTATTTCTTTCACATAAATATTTCTATACATAACTTCACTTCCATGTGCTTGTAATTCTATTTGTTCTACTGGGAAAATTGCTTGTTTTCTATCCCAGAAGTTTTCTAAAATGATATTATCGGTCACCAACTCTCCATTCAGATAAACAGTCACCCTATCTCCTATCATCTTAATATAGAAGGTATTCCATTCTCCTACCTTTTGATCGGCTACTTTAAGTGGCTTAGACATATGTTTTTGGTTATTATACAACCCACCTGAACCAACCTGAGCTCCAACTTTCACTCTTGCTGTATCCCAAATTTGAACTTGTGGTGTACCTCTTAAATAAATACCTGCATCTGGTTCCTTTCCTGGCAATAACTTCCAATCAACCCACATCTCAAAATCACCATATTGCTTTTCTGTGCATAAGTTTTGACCTTTTCCTGTAAAGAAAATAATGCCCTCTTCCTTCACTACCCACGACTCAAAAGCAGCTTTATCTGCCTTCTCTTGTGCTTCTTTCAACTCTTTAGCCGACATTTGAGCGCGTTTAATGGGGTTAGCTACCAAGCCCTTCCAGCCTGTCAAATCTTTACCATTAAAAATAGAAACATAGCCATTGGTATCTACATGCTCGTTCAAATACTTTTGAATAGCTTGTTGCTGATAGGCAGCATCGGGGTTATCTAAGACTTCATTAACCTTTTTCAAAATACGCACAGTAGCATCCGAATAGTGCTCTGGGTTATTCAAAGCGATTTTCATCCCTGCTTGACATGCATTTTCTTTTAAATCTTTATCGTCAAGATAAGTCTCCAAAGCTAATAAAGCTTGGAATGAATTGGTATTTCCTAAATGACCAACAATCACTCGTTTTTGATTTACACTTTTGCTAAGCGCTAATAATTCTTGTAGGTAGTTGGCCTTTACAATACCTGTTTGATTAGAAGATGCAACTATCTTTATCAGTGCACTTACAGCTTTACTTACATCTTCAGCATTCTTACTATCTCTTGCAATCTCCAATAGTGGATGTAATGCATCAAAATTTGACATAGATAAAAGTGCTTCAAAAGCTGCAGTAGAATGAACTCCAGACTTTTTATATCCATCCAAAATAATATTTAAAGCTTCTCCTGATCCAATCTTTGCTAAATTCGCATAATATAAATGAGATTTGGAAGAGCTTTTCATTCTATCTTGTATGATGCTGAATTGTTCTGCTTCAGTTTTAGTTGATATAGAGGCTGCAATAGCATCTTGAAGTTCTGATTTGTAAGGATTTGCATCGTTTTCTAAAAGAGTATATAACTGCTCTAGATTGTCTTCTTGTACAAGGTCTTTCAAAGAAACAGCAGCTCTTTGCTTCACATTTTCATTTGCTGCTGATAAGATTTCCTGGCTGACCAAACTATAAGCATTGGTAGATTTACGTAAGGCTAATAAATCCAGTGCTTTGACTTTCCCCTCATTGGAAAATCCAGCATATCGAGCCATAATATCCGAAGAGAAATCAGTATCAATCCCTGCTATATAGTGATAAGCATTCGCTAAGGTGACAGCATCCGTTTCTTTCAACAAACCCAATAGCGGTTGCACTGAAATAGCTGGATTTAAAGAGGCTAAAGAACGAATAGCCGACTTTTGTAAATCCTTATTTTCTGCCTGTAGATATTTAGCAATAACAGGTGCAGCAGCATCAGCTTTTACATCACCTAACCAATAAATCATCACCTGACGAAGCTGATCAGTCTTGACTTTCTTCACAGATTTTGCAACCTGTTTCTCGCCCTTCGTATCAACAAAGGGTGTGTAAAACTCCAAGCCCTTTGCTAGATAAGCAGGGTCTGTATCTTTAAGCGTTTTCTTTAGAAGATTGTATTTATTGCCTTCTGAATTGGACATCAGAATTTCTAAAGCAGCGATACGAACGTGATATACATTGTTATTTGTTGCACTTTTAAGTAAAGCTTCAGCTTCTTTTTGCACAAGCTTCGGATTTGAAACCAACAGCTTATCAAGTAAACCCACATAAGCATTAGTAGCTGTATTCACTGAAACAGCATAGGCTGCATCAGTAGCAGCATGTTTCAATACACTTAATGACTTCACCGAGCCGATTTGTCCCAAAGCTGCATAACAGGCATTGTTCAGCTCTTTTGAAGTAGCATTTGCTAAAACATCAAGTACAGCGTCTTCTGCATTAGGGTTAGCAGTCTGCCCAACAGCATACACTAAAGTCTCTTTAGCCGATTTGGTTGTAGCTGATTTCAGAGCCGCCAAGAGCGCATCAGCAGAAGCTTGTGATTTGATATTTACTAATGCTTGTGCAGCAGGAGAAATTAAATAATCATCTGCTAAAAACTTAGACAGAACGGGTATATTTTTATCATTTCCTATTAATTCAAGCTGGCGAATCAAAAACTGCTTGATGGTTTTATCAAGCGATGAGTCGAGTGCTTTCCCAAAAGTGTGAGCAGCCTCTTCTCTTTTGCCCGGATTGTTTGCCACGTAGTTCGTCCACGCACTAATTGCATATTCAGGAGTTTCGTTGCTTTTTTGTCCCGAAGCATCCATCATATGAATTAGCATCAGCAAACCATCTTCACCTGTATCCACCAAAAACTTCATGGTTTGATTATACAGTTTCAGGTTTTCTGCAGGCAGTTGTGCTAGCGCATCAGCAACCACCGTTTGAGTTGTTCGGTTAGCCGAAAACTGTGCTATAACACTCATATAGCCCACCAATAGAGCAATAATGAATAAGTATTTTCTTTTAGTAATCATTTCTTTTCTGATATTAAATATTATTAGATACTCCAAGGGGAGCGCATAGGTTCATTCACTAATCTATTCGCTTCTGGGTCGTTGATAAACTCTTGTTTTACGGGGTCAAAATGCAAAGTTCTATTCAAGCGCAGCGCAATTGCACCCATATTTACAATCGTACACGAGCGATGACCATTGACTTCATTTAGAGCAAATTTCTGGCGATTGCGAATACTTTCAAGGAAGTTTATATTCTGAGGAGTTGGGTCTGGATAATTAGCCAGTTTTCTCTCCCAATCAGGAATATCACACACAAAATTCTTATATACATTACCTTTTGGACCAGCGATATAAGGTGTATTAGGTGTACCGTAATCACCACCCCATAGTACAATTTGGCAACCATCTTCGTAAGTATACGTAATCGAGCGCCATGTACTTACAGCCTCTGGATGTTGCTGGGGAGCATCCACTTCCACTTTAATTGGGCTGGTATGGTCTTTATCTAAAATATACTGTACAGGGTCAATATAGTGCTGCCCCATATCACCTAAACCACCCGCATCATAATCCCAATAACCACGGAAAGTTCCATGTACACGATGAGCATTATAAGGTTTGTAGGGAGCGGGACCTAACCACATATTATAATCTAATTCTTGAGGAATGGGTTGTGGCTCCAAATGATTTTTACCTATCCAGAAAAACTTCCAATCAAAACCTGTATGTTTACTGATAGTCACTTTCAAAGGCCAGCCTAACATACCACTTTGTACAAGCTTTTTGAGAGGTTTAACGGGAGTACCGAGTCCGTAAAATGGGTCTTTAAAGCGGAACCAAGTGTTTAGGCGGAACATGCTACCATATTGTTGAATGGCTTCAACCACGCGTTTACCCTCTCCGATGGTACGTGTCATAGGTTTTTCGCACCAAATATCTTTTCCAGCTCTGGCAGCTTCAACTGCCATCACCCCATGCCAATGAGGAGGAGTTGCAATATGCACGACATCCACATTTTTATCATACACTAAATCACGGAAATCTGCATACTGACTGATTTTGTCTGTAACCATGGATGCTGCTTTTTGCAGATGTAATTTATCTACATCGCACATAGCAACAACACGCGTTCCATCATATTTGATGTGCCCACGACCCATATTACCTACACCAATAATGCCTTTGGTTATTTGATCGCTAGGAGCAATATAACCTCTCCCTAGAACAGGGCGAGGAATGACGGTAAATAACGCCATTCCTCCTAAGGATTTAATAAAATTTCGTCTATTCGTTTTCATGGAAAATTATTAATTATACAATAATATTATAACTTCATATCCCAGCCTTTTTCATACCTTCTACTCCACAATTTAGAAGCAGCTTTATTTTTCATGATATGGCCATTCAATGGATTTGTTTCGAATGTTGCACCTACACGCTGTGAGATATTACCTAATAACGCCAAGGTTGAGCTAATTGCACCCACTTCTATATCTGCATTTAACTGCGTATTTGAGCGTATACCATCTAAGAAGTTCTTAAAGTGATAGCCATCCAATTGTTGTGTTGGATTAACAGTATCTCCTGCTCTAAATGTCAAATCGCTTTGCACTTCTTTTATCAAAGTATTTTTTAAATCGTAGATTTTATAGGAGTTACCTCCACCTAGTACTAAGGTACCCTTTTCACCATAGAAAGCACAACCAACAGCCTCACTCTCAATGCTTCTACCATTGCAACTGCGCCCTTCCCAAGTCAGCATTTTACGATTCGCGTACTCCAAATTTACGATTTGCGTATCTGGAAACTGCCAATCATCTTCATATACATATCTGCCCCCAGATGAACTTACACGCGTTGGAAACGACAAATCCATTCCCCAACGAAGTATATCTAAAAAGTGTACTCCATTATTACCAGACTCACCTGTTCCCCAATCGTAGAACCAATGCCAGTTATAATGCACAATATTATCTTTATAGTCTCTCACACGAGGTGCAGGACCTTGCCACAATTCCCAATCTAATGTTTGAGGTACTGGAATTACTTTACCAACTCCTATTGAAGGACGATTTGCTGCATACCATGCTTTACCAAAATAAACCTCTCCAATAGCTCCTTCTTTAATTTCTTGAATAGCCTGGATAACATTTGGCCACGAACGACGCTGCATACCCGTTTGAACTACCCTATTATACTTGACAGTTGCTTGCATCAGCAGTTCATTCTCTGCTGGATTATGACCCGTTGGTTTCTCTAAATATACATGCTTATCGGCTTTCATTGCCATTAAAGCTGCTGGTGCATGCCAATGTTCGGGGGTAGCAATAATCACCGCATCAAAATCCTTCTTCTCCAATAACCTTCTAATGTCTTTCTCCCCTCGTGGAACCTCCCCAGAAATTTTTGCTACATTCGCAATACATTTATCCATTGCTCGTGTATCAACATCACACACATAATTCACTTCGCAACCTTTCTCTCTGGCAAAACCGCCTGCCAATGCATTACCACGAGCATTAACACCTATAGCAGCAATACGAATTTTATCGTTCGCCCCTACTATGTTTCTATAACTTTTTGCACTAACGCCAGAAATGACTCCTCCGACGGATAAAGCTGCAGAACTTGCAACAGCTTTCTTAATAAATTCTCTTCTTGTTGCCATCAATAATCTGATTTAAGTTTATGATGGTCAAAAGTACAACTTTAAATTGAATGTGTTTTTGAAAATTGCGTCTAAACATCCTCAAAAAACGCAAATAAAAGAAAATTCATAGATTTTTTAGTATAAAACTCTACAATACTACCCGTAATCCCGTATTCAAACTAAAAATTACAGGCAGCTCTTTTCGGATGCTATAAGGCTGATCACCCTCTAAATAATAGGAAAGTTTAGGGTCGAAAAACAGCGAAATATTACGATAAAAAGTATAACCAACGCCTATAGAGCCGTTCACAGACCACTGCAAACCCTCAATTTCAGGATTGCCCTCTACCAACACACGTGAGTCATCCCACGTTAAGCGTTGACGAAATTCGCTCTGCAAACCCTTTTCTATCATGCCTCCTGCGGTAACATACACATCCCATCGCTTGTCTTTTATCATAGAATACACAAAATTGGCAGGCACGCCTAAATAATGCAAATCAATGGAAGCTCTAAAATCTACGTCTGTTGCATTGGTGTATAAACGGGTGCGCAACATTGTGTACTGCACGCCCGACTCCACCGATATATGATCAGTAATGGGGATTCGTGTGCCCACAGCTGCTGACATAGGTGGTAAATATTCTTTGTGCGAAAAATCACGAGGCGTCAAAACACTGGCATATTTCGTCGGGACATTCATCAAACTCTCTCCTTTATAGCTATTTGAGCGTGGTTTGATAGTCGTAGATGAACCCGCAACTCCCGAACTAGCCATAGCTGTCAGCGATATACGCCTTTTTTTCTTCTCCGTTTTGATATCTGTCCAATCTGCTTGCACCTCTGCTATTTGAGGAAATTCTTGCAGCTTCTTCACTACCTGCTCTTCAGTCGCTACATCCTCTCTTTTTGGTTCTTCAGCTATAACCGCATCAACTACCTCTGTATCAGCTACATCAATACGAATACTAGCTTCATTTTCAGTAGATTTCACATCAATGTTCTCAGCTAATATCAAACTTGGTTCTTCCTTTTGGCTTTGTTTTTTTTCTTTGGATGAAACAGTGGAAAATGTCGAATTTTCTGCAGTAGCCGTACGCTCGGCACT
>CAYVWK010000040.1:0-3213 GCA_964455235.1 uncultured Paludibacter sp. | reverse complement strand
TGGATGAAACAGTGGAAAATGTCGAATTTTCTGCAGTAGCCGTACGCTCGGCACTTACTTCAACACCTGTATCTTGGTGCGTTATCAGTTGTTCGGTTGCTCCCTGCTGATAAGATTGTATCTCTTTGGATACAGGCACAACTTCATCTTTCATATAAAAGAAATTACCTACGGAAACTAGTAATACAATCACTGCTGCTGCACTCATCGTGGTATATAACCACATCGGTATCTTCCTTTTTGGTGGGGTAATTTCAGACTGGATAGCCAACCACATATCGTCAGTCGGCATCACCGTATGATTGCTTAATTTCTGCTTTATCTTTTCAGAAAAATCATCTAATTGATTGCTATGCATTTCTTCTTTCATCATCTCTAATTTTTTCTATCGCTTGTTGTAACATGCGTCTTGCTCGTAAAAACAAGGTGCGAGAATTGACTTCCGTTGTACCTATCAACTCAGCAATTTCAGCATGAGAATAACCTTCTATCACAAATAAATTGAATACGCTACGAGAGCTTTCTGGTAGTTCAGCAATGAGCTGCATAATTTCATCAGCTGACATACTATCTACTACCGACAAATCATCATTATGCAAGTTAAAATCGACATAATCGAGGGGAGTACTAAGTTTCAATGCTGTTTTCTGACGCAATGACTCTAAACATGTAGTTACAAATACCCTTCTTACCCATCCTGCAAACGCACCCGTTCCAGCAAATGTATCCAACTTCGCAAAGAGCTTTATAAAACCATCTTGCAACAAGTCTTTAGCTGTATCCATATCACCCATATAGCGCAAACAAACGCTCAGCATCAAGGGTGCATAAGTCTCATAAATTTGCTTTTGAGCCTTTGCATCGCCCTTTTTCGCTGCTTCGATTAGATGCATTTCATGGGTAGGGTGATTGTCAGCCATTTACTAAGATGATGAATGGTGTTAGAATGTTGCAGATTATTTCCTAAAAATCAGTTAATTTATTTCAACCATTGATTAAGCCAATCAGCAAAAGTTCTTTGCCATAACATACCATTTTGAGGTCGCATAATCCAATGATTCTCATCAGGAAATACCAATAATTTGGCGGGTATATCTTGTATAACAGCTGCATTGAAAGCCGACATACCTTGGGATGCTAATATTCGATAATCTTTTTCGCCATGAATAACTAAAATCGGCGTATCCCACTTATCTACAAACTTATGAGGGGAGGTGGCATAGGTGCGCTGTGCTACAGCATTGCTCTTATCCCAATAAGCACCACCCATATCCCAGTTGGCAAACCACAGTTCTTCGGTTTCCAAATACTGCTGTTCTAAATTGAAAATGCCTGCATGCGCAATAAAGGCTTTGAAGCGTTTTTCGTGATGACCAGCCAACCAGAACACCGAAAAACCACCATAACTTGCACCAATACAGCCCAATCTATCTTCATCCACAAAAGGCTCTTGTGCAAGGGCATCTATCGCTGAAAGATAATCCTGCATATTTTGCCCACCATAATCGCCACTGATTTGCTCCAACCATTCCTGTCCGAACCCAGGTAAACCCCTGCGGTTAGGCGCAACAATGATATAATCATTGGCTACGAAAGTCTGCATATTCCAGCGGTACGACCAAAACTGACTCACAGCCGATTGCGGTCCACCCTGACAATATAATATGGTAGGATATTTTTTAGTAGGATCGAAATTAGGTGGATAAATTACCCAAGTCAGCATTTGCTTATTATCGGTAGTTGTAACCCAACGCTTCTCAACCTTGCCCAAATTCAGCTGGTCGAGTATATGTTTATTTTCAAAGGAAAGTTCCTGTTCTTCTCCTGTTTTAGCATCAATTGCGTAAATTTCATGCGGTTTACTCATAGAGCATTTCACCCCTATCAGCCTATCTTTTGCAGGATAAACAGAAGCATAATCATGCACACCCTCAGTTATTTGAGTGATATTTCCACTTTTAATATTCACTTGATAGATTTGCGTTACGGCATGCCAAACGCTGGTAAAATAAAGGGTTTCGCTATCCTCTTCCCAAGCTATACTTTCCGCACTTTGGTCGAATTGAGCGGTGAGGTCTATCTTTTCTTGCGTTTCTAAATTGAGGATGAAAAGTCGCTGCTTATCGGACTCATAGCCATCACGCTCCATGCTTTGCCATGCTAAATACTGACCATCAGGTGAAAAAACAGGATTTAAGTCATACCCCATCATTCCTTCAGTCATATTACGTGTTTCACCACTTTCAATATCATAAAAATAGATATCCGTATTGGTAGAAATAGCATAAGCTTTCCCTGTTTTTTTGCGTGAAGTATAGGCGATAGTTTTGCCATCAGGACTCCAAGCAAATTCACTGATACTGCTAAAAGGTTTGCTTGGACTTTCATACGATTCACCCTCTAACAAATCAATTTCATTGGAGATAGCCTTCCCATCAAAATCAGCTAAAAAAGGATGCGGAGCAGTCGTAACCCACTCATCCCAATGCTTATACATCAAATCCTCAGCGATAATGCCTGTCGCCTGGGGCAAATCAGGATAAAGATCAGCAGTTGCAGGCTTGACTTTCACATCAGCAAAGAAAAGGATTTTGCTCTCATCAGGCGAAAACACAAAGCCATCAATACCTCCTTCACGATTTGTAAGTTGCTTACGTTTAGAGCCATCCGCACGCATCATCCACAGCTGCGAGCTACCACTTTCAGAAGAAAGGAAAGCGATGTGTTTACCATCCTTCATCCATTGAGGCGAACCTTCATGCACAGCAGTCTGCGTGATTTGTCTTTTTTCTGTCCCATCAATATTCATGGTAAACACTTCCGTATTCCCCTTGTTTTCCGCCATGCTATAATAGGTAACGGTATACAAAAGTTTGGTTTTATTTGCAGCAAGATTCACAGAACCGATGCGGCCAAACGACCACAGCACCTCAGGTGTCAGCATACCATTTTCGATTGAAGGATTATTTTTACTGATAACATCAGATTTTTTTTCAGAATTACACGAAGAAGCAAGAATAGTTGCGGACATAATTAAAAGGATGAAAATTCGATTCATGATAGTTTGCATTATTTTGATATGAAATGCAAATGTACGAATTTTTTGGAAATGTGCTGATGTGAATGATGAGACTAATGTGCCGATATGCCGATGTGCCGATATGTCAATGTGCGAATATGCCGATATGCCAATATGCCGATATGCCAATGAGA
>CAYVWK010000039.1:0-15284 GCA_964455235.1 uncultured Paludibacter sp. | reverse complement strand
TCGAAAACTAGCTGATGTAATCAATCAGATGCTGCAATATCCTTTAGATACAAGACATTTTGAGGATTTGAAGAAGCGATACTGTTGGGAAGAAGAGGAGAATATATTATTAAAGATAGTAGAAACATGCTGAATTTAAGTAGTAGAAATAATTTAATAGGACTAATAGTACTCTTAATGATTTGGTTATCAGGAGATATATTAGCCGTACCTGCCACTCCGCATCCACATCGAATTGTGCAAGCAGACGGCAGTGAATTGACAGTCTTTTTACGAGGTGATGAGCATTTCAGCTATTATGTATCTGAGGATGGGTATTTAATCAAGGAAGATGAAGAGGGAATTTTCAGGTATGCCTATCAAGACGAGCAAGGCTTGATAGGCGCTACGGAGATGAAGGTACGCTCCATAGAAGCGAGAACAGCAGAGGAAAGAGCCTATCTTGAAGCACAAGTTCCATATCCCGATTTTCGTACAATTCGTCAGGAAAGGAAACAGCAGCGCGCTGCGGCAGCAACATCAACTACAAAACAAAAAAACTTCCCCAACACGGGATCACCAAAATCATTGGTCATTTTAGTCAACTTCGCTGATGTAGCCTTTGTTACACCCTCACCCAAACAAGCTTTTAATCGCATGCTCAATGAAGAAAACTATGCAGATAATGGAGCAACAGGATCAGCACGTGATTATTTCATAGCAGCATCTTTCAGACAATCTGCACCCAATTTTGAAGTAGTTGGTCCTTATACTTTGCCTGAAAACCGTGTTTATTACGGAGGAAATGATGCTTGGGGAGAAGACAGAAGGCCGAGAGAGATGGTGATAGATGCTTGCAGAGCAGCCTATTTTGATGGGGTAGATTTCTCAAAATACGATACAGATGGAGATGGAATAGTTGATAATGTTTTTGTTTATTATGCAGGACATAATGAAGCCGAGAATGGTCCAAAAGAATCGGTTTGGCCACATCGTTGGACATTAGAAAGTCCACTAATACTGAATAATGTCTATATTTTTGGCTATGCATGCACATCAGAATTAAAAAACTCCTCAGGCAGTCAGATGTGCGGGATAGGCACATTTGTGCATGAATTTGGGCATGTTTATGGTCTGCCTGACTATTACGACACCGCACAATCCAGTCGCTACACCCTGCAGTCATGGAATGTAATGGACAGTGGCACCTATTTGAATGAAGGCAGGACCCCGCCCACCTATTCAGCATTTGATAGGTTTTATTTAGGATGGCTCACCCCTACCCTTTTGAGTTATCCTCAAATTGTATTTTTAGAAGATTTGGAGACCAGCAACACCGCCTACATCATCACCCATAATCAAGAACATAATTTGAAGGGTAATAACCCTAGCCCACAAGAATTTATCACTTTAGAAAACAGGCAAAAGACAGGTTGGGATAGTTTTTTACCGGGGCATGGCATGTTGGCAACCCGCATTTATTATGATGCAAATACTTGGCAAGAAAACACGGTAAACAACAACCCACGCGCTTTAGGAGTAGATATCATTGAAGCAGATGGCATAGCCTCTGAAGGAAGTTTAGCGGGCGATCCATTTCCAGGTGGTAAAAACATCACCGAATTTCACCCCACAACCAGGGATGGTTTAGATATGGGGCAGCCCATAGAAAACATAGAAGAAATAGGCGACGTCATTTACTTTTCTTTTATGGGAGGCGGTGAAAATTTAAGTCGTTTCGCGCATAAAAAAGATTTAATCAAGGTCATAGTCGATCATGAGAACAAGCAATTATATATAGATAAAGGCAAAGCCAACAGCACCGAAGCCACTATTTACATCTACAATCTACAAGGCATCAAATTGTTAGAGCAAGAGTCCAGCAGTCAGAATCACCGCCTCGACCTCAATCAGACAGCGCTACCTACTGGAGAATGGTTGATAGTCAAGGTAGGATATCATGCGGTGAAGATGATGTTGTAAAACAGTTTTAAACGAGTAGTTCAAAACAAAACAGCCAGTAAATCTCTCGACTTACTGGCTGTTTTCAATCAAAATAAAGTTTGATTTATTTTTTTGCTGTGCGATTGCCGTAACGGCTTCTGAATTTGTCAACACGTCCTGCTGTATCTACAAGGGTTTGTTTACCTGTGTAGAATGGATGTGAGCTACTTGAAATCTCTAATTTGTATAATGGATATTCTACACCTTCAATTTCAATATTCTCTCTCGTGTTAACTGTTGAACGAGTAAAGAATGTATCGCCATTCGACATGTCTTTAAATACTACAACGCGATAGTTGTCTGGATGAATTCCGCTTTTCATATCTATATCTATTATATTTTTAATTTTCTCTTTTTCAGCTTGCAAAAGTACTATTAATTTTTGAATAAACAAAGATTTTGCAAGAATTTATTTTTTAAATGAAAATATCTTTAGGATATTCAACCTCAACGAGATATAGTCCATACGGAGCAACCGAAGCACCCGCTTTACACCTATCCTTAGCTTCGATAATAGTGCGCAAATCGTCAATTTTTATCTTTTGCATACCTACCTCTAACAATGTACCCACTATCGCCCTGACCATATTGCGTAAGAATCTATCTGCTTTGATGGTGAAAACCCACTCATCTTCTTTTGCTTCCCAATACGCTTCAGTTATAACACAATTATTGGTCTTGGCATCCGTATGCAGCTTACTAAAACTGGTAAAATCACTGTATTCTTTCAAAACAGCTGCTGCTGCATTCATGGCTTCAAAGTCTAAAGGATGATACATCCTCATGGCTATATTTTCCTTGAAAACATGCTTATCAAAATAGATATGATATTCATACTTGCGGGAAAGGGCATCAAAGCGAGCATGAGCATCATCTCTGACTTTCAACAACTTATGCACTGCAATATCTTTAGGAAGTAAGCTATTTAAACGACGAATAATCTCATTTTCACCTAACTCATTGGAGTTTAAATCAAAGTGCGCAACCATTTCTTTTGCATGCACACCTGCATCTGTACGACCAGCACCTATAACTTGAATAGGTCCTCTAAAAAGTGTGGTTAAAGCTTGAGTAAACACCTCTTGCACGGAAATACCATTGGGCTGCACCTGCCACCCATGATACGCTGTCCCATTATATGAAAAATAGATAAAATAGCGCATGATGAATCGATAAACATAAAAAAAGGGTCGAATATCATTCAACCCTTTCTGTTCTTTATTTGAATAGAGTTGGTATCACATCTTTATAATACTCATCTAAAACTTGACGTTTGATTTTCAAAGTGGGTGAAAGCATATCTTTTTCTGCAGTCCACTCTTCATCAACTAGTAACCAACGTTTAACTTGCTCAGTATCACCAAAAAATGCATTGTATTTTTTCACCTCATCAGCATAACGATTATGCACATCTGGATGTTTGATAGCTTCAGCATTGGATTCAAATGGGATATTATTTTGCTTGCACCAGGATTTCAAATATACAAAATCAGGAGAAATAAGTGCTGCGGCAAACTTCTGATTTTCACCTACAACAAGCATATTATCAATAAATGGGGATTCAGTAAATTTACTTTCTATCACTTGAGGATTCACATATTTACCGAAGGAGGTTTTAAAGATACTTTTTAAACGCCCAGTCACCATCAACTGTCCTTCTGGAGTAAATTTACCCACATCACCTGTATGTAACCAACCATCTTTATCAATCACTTCAGCAGTCAGTTCAGGGTCCTTAAAGTAACCAAGCATCACATTATGTCCGCGGCAAATAATCTCATCTCTATCGCCCAATTTCACTTCTACACCTGGAAGTGGAGGTCCTACAGTGCCGAATTTACGACCATGTTTACCGCGCTGACTAACAGCAATAACAGGCGAAGTCTCACTTAAACCATAACCTTCAAACACAGGCATTCCCATGGCTGAGAAAAACGAACCCATGTGTGATTGAAGAGCTGATCCACCTGACACTACAATATCAAAATTGCCACCCAAAGCTGCTCTCCATTTAGAATAAATCAACTTATCAGCCACTTTTAGTTTTTGGTTATACCACCAACTATTACCAAGTAATTGAAATTTTGTAGCCAAATTAAATGCCCAATAATAAATGACTTTCTGAATAAAAGGCAATTTTTTTCCTGATAAGTATAGCTTGTCATAGATTTTCTCCAATAGACGAGGCACTGCCGTCATCATGGTTGGATTTACTTCCTTAATATTATCTGCAATAGTACCTAAACTTTCAGCATAATAAACCGACATACCTAAATATTGATATAGATACACCATCATGCGTTCATAAGCATGGCAAAGTGGCAAGAAACTCAAAGCAGTTTTACTCCATTTCGCAGGAGTCATCTTTAAATTATCAAGTTGATTGACAATATTACTGTGTGATAACATCACCCCTTTTGGATTACCAGTAGTACCAGAAGTATAGATAATAGTCGCCATGTCACCTGTTTTGATAGAATCCTTGATTTTTGCTAACTCCTCGGGAACAGGATTTTCTTTCCCAAGCTGCACTATCAAATCGATATGCTTGTAGTTGCCATCTTCTTCATCAAACAAGAAAATCTCTTTCAGACTCTTTACTTCAGGCATCACAGGCTCCAATTTTTTACGCAATTCTTTACCATCAATGAAAATCATTTTCATTTCGGCATGGTTTAGAATATAGCGATAATCATCCTGACTGATAGTTGGATAGATAGGAATTGAGATAGCTCCAACTTGCATAATAGCCATATCAAGCATATTCCACTGCGGACGATTTCCTCCTACAATTCCGATATTATCGCCTTTTTGAACACCAAGTTTTAAAAGACCGTAGCTGATATTATTCACCGCATCAGCGTATTCTTGAATGCTAAACTTTTTCCATTCACCGCGCCTTTTGTATGCCAGAGCTGCCTCTTGATCTGGATAATTCTCAAGATAAAACTCCATTAAATCAAATATACGGGTCACTTTCATAATGTATATATTTTAAAATTAGTCATAAAAATATTGCAAATCATCGAATTTGCGAGTTCAAAAATAACTAAATTTTTAATATAAAGAACAATCTTTCAATTTTTGATAGGATGAAATCCTAAAATCAGGGGCTTTTTTCAAACTATTCAAATCGTTCAAACCCTTATAAAGATTGCTCAATAATGACAATAATTTCCTACTTTTGCAAAACAATTCTATCTCCTAAAAGGTTATAGAGAAAAACGAAAGATATGGAATACCAACGCAAACCAGAGTGGTTACGCAACAAAATATACAGTCAAGAGAGTTATGGTGATGTTAGCAGATTGATTAAAAATCAGAGGCTCAACACGATATGTACAAGTGGGCGCTGTCCCAACCAAAGTGAGTGCTGGAGCCGTGGCACTGCTACCCTCATGATTTTAGGTGAAATTTGTACTCGTGCATGTAAATTCTGCAATACAATTACAGGCCGACCATTACCACCAGACATGGCTGAACCTCAGCGCGTTGCCGATACGATCAAGCAACTTAATCTGCGCCACGCTGTCATCACTTCTGTCGACCGCGACGACTTGCCCGACGGCGGTGCTGCAATTTGGGCTGAAACAATTCGTGCAATCAAAACCACCAATCCTAACACAACTTTGGAGGTGCTTATCCCTGATTTCAATGGAGTTGCAGAGCATATCAATATGATAATTGATGCTGCTCCCAATCTTATTTCGCACAATCTTGAAACAGTCAGACGCATCACGCCGCTTGTGCGCACCAAAGCAAAATACGAACGGAGTTTGGATGTATTAGAGCATATCGCATCTAAAGGATACAGAGCAAAAACAGGTATCATGCTTGGTTTAGGCGAGACTGAAGAAGAAATCCTTGAGTTAATGGATGATGCCTTAGCCCATAATTGTTCTGTATTAACTATTGGGCAATACATGCAACCATCACGCAAACATATTGCTGTAGCGGAATATATACATCCTGATAAGTTTGACGAATATAAAAAGATAGGCTTAGAAAAAGGATTTAAGTTCGTAGAAAGTGGTCCATTTGTACGCTCTTCTTATCATGCAGAAAAGCATGTTTAATAGGGTGTCCAGAAAAGGCAAACTGCTGTGTTGTTTTCGGAGTTCGGACTCAGTCATATACATCAGTATGCTCCTTCATCCTCTTCCTCAACGCCTTGCATTTCACCTTTTCTAAATACCCTAAATTGTAGTTATAGTTAATTATTTTGAGGAACAGCCTCTTTTTTGTAAATTTGCGCTCTTTTTTAAGCAAAAATTTACGATTTACCGATATATTATTCCCATAAACAATGAGTTTACAATCAGAAATTAAGAGACGAAGAACCTTTGCAGTCATAGCCCACCCCGACGCTGGTAAGACAACACTCACCGAAAAACTCCTGCTCTTTGGAGGTGCTATTCACGTTGCTGGTGCTGTAAAATCAAATAAAATTAGAAAATCAGCTACATCCGACTGGATGGAAATTGAAAAGCAAAGAGGTATTTCTGTAGCTACTTCTGTGATGGGATTTGAATATAAAGAATACAAAATCAACATCTTAGATACTCCTGGTCACCAAGATTTTGCCGAAGATACCTACAGAACGCTGACTGCGGTGGATTCGGTTATCATTGTAGTGGATACGGCGAAAGGTGTGGAGGTGCAAACTCGCAAACTGATGGAAGTCTGCCGTATGCGCAAAACACCTGTGATGATTTTCGTAAATAAAATGGATAGAGATGGAAAAGAGCCATTTGAGTTACTTGATGAATTGGAAAAAGAGTTGGGCATACCTGTTCGTCCACTGAGCTGGCCTATCAATCAGGGACCAAAATTCAAAGGTGTATATAATATTTATGAAGATAATTTAAAGTTATACACTCCCAACAAGCAAACGGTTAGTGAAAGTATTCAATTAAAAGATATTAATAGCCAGGAACTTAATAAGTTGGTAGGAGATAAAGATGCTGACAAATTACGCGAAGATTTAGAGTTAATAGAAGCAGTATATCCCTCTTTTGAAGTAGAATCCTATTTGGCAGGCAATTTAGCACCTGTATTTTTTGGTTCAGCTCTGAATACTTTCGGTGTAAAAGAGCTATTAAACTGCTTCATAGAGATTGCTCCCTCCCCTCGCCCAACCCAAGCTGTAGAGCGTGAAGTGAAGCCATTCGAAGAAAACTTTTCAGGCTTCATATTTAAAATTCACGCGAATATGGACCCTAACCATAGGAGCTGTATAGCTTTCGTAAAGATATGTTCGGGAAGATTTGAGCGCAATGTAAACTACCGCCACGTGCGCCATGCCAAGATGATGAAATTTTCGGCTGCAACTGCTTTTATGGCTCAAAAGAAAGAGACTGTAGATGAGGCTTTTGCGGGAGATATCATCGGTTTGCCAGATACTGGTACATTTAAAATTGGTGATACCCTCACATCAGGAGAAATATTGAATTTCAGAGGATTACCTAGTTTTTCACCTGAAATGTTCAATTATATTGAAAATGCTGATCCTATGAAAACCAAGCAATTGGAAAAAGGAATCAGTCAATTAATGGATGAAGGTGTAGCACAACTCTTTGTCAATCAATACAATAACAGAAAAATTATTGGTACAGTAGGACAACTTCAGTTTGAAGTCATACAATACCGCTTACTACATGAATACGGTGCACAATGCAGATGGCAACCCATCAATTTATATAAAGCATGTTGGATAGAAAGCGACAATGCGACAGAATTAGACAACTTCAAAAAGCGCAAAGCCCAATATATGGCAGTAGATAAAGAAGGTCGCGACGTATTTTTAGCCGATTCAGCTTACGTATTAGATATGGCACAGCAGGATTTCACCAATATTCGCTTTCATTTTACATCGGAATTTTAGGTGAATGTGCCGATGTGAATAATGTGCCAATGTGCCAATAAGAATAATGAGAATAATGAGTGCTTTTATTCTAAATTTCTAAATTTCTAAATTATTCACATTGGCACATTGGCTCATCGGCACATTGGCACATCGGCACATTGGCACATCATTCAACTACCACAATATCATCTATATTCCTAACAATAAGCTGGATGGTTGAATTGAATCTTTGTAGGATACCTGTTGCGGCAACTGTTTTGGATGGAAGTGCTTCATCAATGAAATTAGAATACTTCGATACAAATATTACCACATTTTCTTCGCTATTATTGGAAGTTAAAATATTGCTTTGGTGAGATCCAGAGTTGCCATAGGTATTTTCTTTTCCAGCTTCTGGGGTAAGTTTACCTTCTACGGTTACCACACAAAACTCCAATGCATCGTAATTGGAATGCAAAGCTTCTACTGTTGTTACAATAGGAGTGATTGTTTTCGTACCCATTTTAGAGGTATTACCCTCTTTTTTCATCTCAATCTGAGCAGCCTGACCATAAACAGTCAATTTACCTTCTAATTTAATTTCAAGCTGATCACCCATTGCATATTCATTATTTCCATCAGAAAAACGGATAGCAATACCTGCTGTATTGTCTTCAGTAGTAACTACTAAATTCTTTAATGAAGTTGAATTTCCACCTACAATATCTGAAGTAACAACACCAATCATTTTTTTGGTACCATCTAATATTACATCTGTTCCCGTGTATAAAGCTCTCAAATCAGCAATAGAAATTTCGGGCAAATCAAACATTGCTTGATCTGACTTTTTCACGATAATGTTTGATTCAGAAGTGAAACCACCAGCTGACGCAATGATTTTCGCATTTCCATAACCCACAGCAGTCACAACAGCCGTTTGGCCATCACCTACAACTGTAACTACTTCTGAGTCAGAGCTTTCATAAACAACATCAGCAATAGCCCCCAAAGGTGCAAGCGTAGCACGTAAAGTAGCAGTTGCTCCCAAATCTTCGAATGTAATACTTGAAGGATTAAGGGTAACGCTGATTAATTCAATTGGTTTATCACACCCAATCATCAGCATACCAGCAAGTAAAGCAAAAATTCCATGTTTTAGTTTCATAATAGATTTTTTTATTGATATATTGATTTAATTTAAAGTATTCATTCCTCACCTTGCAATTTAGATTCAAAAACTCATCTCAAAAAAGACTTGAATATCTACGATAAGTTAAGAAAGTGCAAATATATTCATTAAATTTACATTTTTACAAATTGTTGAAAAATATTTATAGAACTAACTTTCAGCTAAAAAAACATGCATTTTTGTTGATAACTTACCCTAGATTCTCATGCATAAATATAACTTTATTATGTATTTTTGTAAAAAATTTCACTAAATCAATCCATTTAAAACTTTAAATTCATCATTATGGTAAAGAAAACAAAACTTCTATGTTTATTATTGTTAGTTTTGGGAGTCTCAACAATGCATGCCCAGGTAACAAGCTCTGGCATGAGTGGCAATATCTCCGATGAAAAAGGGGAGGCGCTAATTGGGGCTACAGTCGTAGTTATACATACTCCTTCGGGCACCCAATATGGAAGTACGACCGACTTCAAGGGGAACTATCGCTTAGCGAATATGCGCGTAGGCGGTCCATACGAACTAACTGTCTCCTATCTAGGATATAACACGGTAAAAGTAACAGACATTCAGTTATCCTTAGGGGAGACCGCCATCCTTAATTTAGCATTAAAAGAGAGCGATATTGCTTTACAGGAAGTTGAAATCGTGGCTTCTCGCTATTCCAACATGAGTAGTGATCAAGCAGGTGCAATCACCAATATTTCAAGACGAAATATTGAGAATATGCCTACTGTAAACCGCGATTTGACGGACATTACACGTCTGACCCCACAAGCTAACGGTGCTGCAATTGGAGGTGGTACCTATCGTCAAAACAATATTACGATTGACGGTGCCTCTTTCAACAATAAATTCGGTATTGGTCAGAGTATGCCTGCAAACGGCTCGCCTATTTCTTTGGATGCGATTGAGCAGGTATCGGTAAGTATTACACCTTACGACGTGCGCCACAGCGGCTTTATAGGAGCATCTGTCAATGCAGTTACTCGTTCGGGAGACAATGAGTTCAGAGGTTCAGTTTATTCTTATATGAATGACGAACGCTTCAAAGGAAATAAGGTTGCAGGAAAGACCTTCAATAAATCTGAAAGTAGCTATAATCTAATAGGGATGCGACTTGGCGGACCAATCATCAAAAATAAATTATTCTTTTTTCTGAATTTTGAAACGGAAAAAACCATGGTTCCTGGTCCATCACGTGTAGCAGCAACTCCCGAAAATCCTTATACCGACGGAAGTGACAATATAGCTCGTCCTACTGTTGCTGATATGGATATGATGAGTCAATACCTCAAAAATACCTATGGATATGAAACTGGACCTTATACTGGATATGCCAGTGAGAGTCCAGGCATGAAGTTTTTGGCACGTATCGACTGGAATATTAATGCCAATCACCGCATGAATATTCGCTATAATATCACCAAAAAGAAAGACCCAATTTACCCAAGTACTTCTATCAGTGGTATTGCTCCAGCACCTTATACAACGACTGAAAATAGGACAAAAATGCATGCGATGTGGTATAAAAACTCAGGTTATTTTTCTGAGCAAAACTTCTCTTCTATTGCTGCTGAGTTGAACTCTAAATTTGGCAATTTGAATAATGTATTGCGTCTAACCTACATAGATCAAGATGAGCCACGTTCTACAGGAGGTAATATTCTTTTCCCTTTTGTTGATATTTTGAAAGATGGTAAACCCTATGTGAGCTTTGGTACTGAATTGTTCTCTTACGGAAATCTTCGCAAAGTGCAATCCTTCACCGTTACAGATAACTTGACTTTCAATGTAGGTTCGCACAATATTACGACTGGAGTTCAATTTGAGTATAATAACACAAAGAATGGTTTCCAACGTTTCGGTACGGGTTATTATGCATTTGAATCTTGGGATGATTTCGTAAATGGTGCTACACCGCTTACTTTTGCCATTACGCATCCTAATAATTCAGAGTTGAAGCAAGCATTTCCATCCTTTGTTTTCAATCAGTTTACGCTGTATGCACAAGATGAATATACCGTATCTGACCAATTGAAACTGACTGCTGGTTTGCGTTTAGACCTTCCATTCTATCCTCCTTTGAATACCTTCAATCAAAAGGTATATGATTTAGATTTTGGAGGAAAACATTTTGACACAGGCAAATTACCGAATGCAAGCGTGATGTTTTCACCACGTATAGGTTTCAATTATGATATTTTAGGCGATAGATCGTTGGTACTTCGTGGTGGTAGCGGGCTATTCACAGGTACTATTCCTTTTGTGTGGATAGTTTCTCAAGCTAGTGATGCAGGTGTTTTACAGACAACGGTTACCCAAAGTTCACTTGGTTTTTCACCTGCTTTTCAACCTACTATTGCTGGAATTATGAATGAGATTTACCCAAGTGGATTCAATCCTGCTGAGCCAGCTATGCCTTCGCAAGTCACAGTTTTAGATGAAAATCTGAAATTACCTCAAAACTGGAAAAGCAGCATTGCTTTAGATGCGAAGTTGCCTGGTGGTATTTTAGCAACCATAGAAGGTATATATAGTAAGGATGTCAATGCAGTTGTAGTTGAAAATGCAGGTCTAAAAAACACATACTTCCAAATTCCAGACTATGTAGATAACCGTTTGATTTCAAGAAGAGAGTATCATCAGCCTTTGAATAATGTCTATCTATTGAAAAATGGAGGAAGCAACTATTATTATTCCGTAACTGCTAAGTTGGAGAAGAACTTTGATTTTGGTTTGTCAGCTACAGCAGCTTACACGCATAGCGGTGCAAAAAGTTCGCGCGATGGTATAGGCGACCAAATTGGTTCTGCTTGGTATAATGATGCAACTGTTTTTGGCTCTAATGATTACACCATGGGCTATTCAGGTTATGTGTTGCCACATCGTGTTGTAGCCTCTTTATCTTATCGTAAAGAATATGCAAAACACTTCGCTACAACTGTTTCCTTATTCTACAATGGAGCACATCAAGGGCGTTTCTCTTATGTGTATGAAAGCAGTATTTTGAATGATGGCGGTGGTGCATCTATCATCTATATACCAAAAGACGATAGTGAAATTGACTTTGTAGATGCTACTGGTTACTCTGCTGATGATCAAAGAGCTGACTTCTGGAACTTTGTTGCACAAGATAAATATCTAAGCAAAAATAAAGGAAAATACGCTCAAAGAGGTGGTGTTTTATATCCTTGGTTGAATACCTTCGACTTCAAAATCATGCAAGATTTCTATGTGAATGTACAAGGCAAACGCAATACTATACAGTTAGGCTTAGACATCATGAATTTCAGTAATTTATTAAATGATGCGTGGGGTAACCGCTATTATTATGGTAAAAACAACTTCCTAAAAATAACGAACCTATCACAAGTTCAAAATGCAGCTAATCCACAAAAGCCCACATTCAACTTCACCAAAAACGGTACAGAAGTACTTAAACAATCCTTCACACCTAATATTGGTTATGGTTCAACCTATTATATGCAGTTGAGTGTGAGGTACATATTTAATTAATGGTTAATGGTTAATGGTTAATTGTGAATGATTAATGTTGAGGGGTTGAGAAATCAGCCCCTCTTTTTTTGTATTTATGAGAGTTCTCGAATATACTATTCACCAAAAACACCCTAAAACGGGTGAATATAATCACTGAATTAATGAGGATTTGGGGAATGTTTAGTGATTGCTGAGAACGAAGTTTCTAAAATTCTCAGGATGAACTACCTGCAATACAGCATTGTAGCTCGTAGAGAATGATGCTGGAAATTTCACTTGAGTTCTAGGATTCCATTTGAATTCATATCCAAAAATTTGCCCATCTTTTTCCTCAACATAATCAATTTCTTGTTGGCTTTGTGTGCGCCAAAAATAGGAGTTACTATACTCTTTATAGTATTGGTTTCTTTTTATTCTTTCAGACACTAAGAAGTTTTCCCATAATGCTCCTATATCATTTCGCAATTCAATAGGATTATAATTTTGAATCAAAGCATTACGAATCCCATTATCATAAAAATAAATCTTTTGATTTGCCTTAATCTCATTGCGTAAATTTCTACTGAAAGAAGTCAAAGGAAAAATAACAAAAGACTGCTGTAGGAGAGAAATATAATTAGCAACTGTATTTTTATCAGCACCTACTAATTGAGCAATTTCATTAAAACTAACCTCATTACCAACTTGAAATGCCAATGTTCGTAAAATTTTACTAAGTATTTCAGGTCTTCTAATATTTCCATAGCCCAGAATATCTTTAAAAAGATAACTTTCTGAAATTTCATTCAATATATCACGCTCATCACCTCTATTATTAATAACATCAGGATAGAAACCATAGATTAAACGAGTATTCAATTCCTTCAAAGCATCCAAATAAGAAGTTGACTCTTCTAATTCTTGATACGAAATAGGAAATAAATAATACTGCCATTTTCTACCAGTTAAGGGTTCGTTAGTTTTACTGCTTAATTCAAAAGCTGATGAGCCACTTAAAATTAACTGAACACCTTTTAGTTGATCATGAATAATTTTAGCTATGAGTCCGATATTATCAATACGTTGAGCTTCATCAATAAAAACAATTTTATGTTCACCAATGATAGTTTCAAGTTCAATTTTATTGGCATTTTCTAAGGAAGTACGCACAATTATTTCATCACCATCTAAAAATAGAAAATTCTCACCATCTAAAATTTTATTTACTAAAGTGGTTTTCCCTACTTGACGAGCACCAATAATAACAATCACTTTTCCTTTATAAAAGCGACTCTTAATGTCTTGTTCAATTATTCGGTTAATCATAATTTTTTGTGCAAATATACAATAATATTTTCCTATTCACCAAAAACACCCTAAAATTGGTGAATATAATCACTGAATTTGCATAAATTTGGGGAATAAAGACTAATGTGACGATGTGCCAATGTGAATAATGTGCCAATGTGCCAATGTGAATAATTAAGAAATTAAGAAATTTAAAATGTAGAAATTTAGAATAAAAGCACTCATTATTACTTTTAGCTCATTAGTCTTATTATTCACATTAGTCTCATTAGTCACATCGGCACATTGGCACATCGGCACATCAGTCTCATTGGCACATCAAAAAAAACAACTCCACAGACTAATCATCTGCGGAGCTGTTTTTTATCACCCTTCACTTTCCCAAAAAGGCTTTATTTTTTCTCTTTTACTAAGTAGATATAGCTTGGGAAGTGGTCGCTGTAGCCATTTTGGAAGTGACCGCTTACGAAAGTGCGTAGTGGGTAGCCTTTGTATTTTCCTGCTTTTTGTATCAAGAAATCTCTATTGAAAATTTCTGCTTTGTAGAATTTAAGCGTAGAATAATCTTTTCCTAAAAGGTTTTCACTTACAATGATTTGATCAAATAGGTTCCATTTGCCCATATAGCAAAGTGTACCGATACCACGCGCATATTTCTCCCACATTGGGTTAAATAGACCGCCTGGTTCTACTTCTTCGATATATCTTTTAGCATTTAAAACTACAGCACAGCTTGAATCATCGGGGTCGTCGTTTAAGTCACCCATCATAATCACACGCATTGCTGGGTCAACCAACTTCAATGAATCGTAGAGGTTTTTGAAGATGGAAGCCGCATAATCGCGAGCCATAGTGGATTTATCGCCACGGCGAGAAGGCCAGTGGTTGACCATAATCGCTACTTTTTCACCAGCAATTTTGCCTTCAACTAAAAGGGCATCACGGGTTTGAAAACGCTCACTTGTAACACCAGCTTCAAAGCTTTCTTGGTAAGGATAAGGGTGTGAGCTGCTTCTAACATACTCGAAACGAGCAGGATCGTAAAGCAAACCTACGTCAATACCACGCCAGTCGGGCGAGTCGTAATGCACAATCTGCCAGTTTTTATCTTTCAATAAATCCCTTTCAAGCAAGTCTTCAAGCACCTTCCTATTGCCAACTTCAGAAACACCAACAGCTACTAAACCACCAAAGTCCTTAGCTATTTCGCTTAGCACATAAGCCATATTATCTTGCTTTTTATAGTATTTCTCCATGGTCCAATTATACGAACCTTGAGGATGAAATTCTTTATCCCTTAAAGAGTCGGTACTTTCAGGATGATAGAGGTTTTCGAGGTTATAAAAACCAACGGGATATACTTCAAATTTAGGTGCAGAACCATCAGAAGAAGTTGTAACTACTTGCTTAGTTTTACAAGAAAAAGCAAGCGTTAAAATCAGAATAAATAAAACTGGGAAGTGAATGTATTTTTTCATG
>CAYVWK010000038.1:0-15466 GCA_964455235.1 uncultured Paludibacter sp. | reverse complement strand
ATTTTGCAGTACCTGTTTTTCGTTGTACTCAAGGAAAATCATGAAGAGAAAGAGTCTATGGGTGATAAGGAGCCAAGCCTAGAGGAAATGGTTGAAGCAGTTGATCAATTAATGGAACGAATGGAATTTGATGATTCTTCTTCTACTGATATGAGTTTTTTTCATCAATGGGCGGTAGGCAATACATTGGATGAGAAAGCACAGAAAAAACGTCGAAGGGTCATAGCTCTGGATTATTATTTAAAAGAACTGGAGGCTTACAGTACATTGATAAAAACATGTAACGCAAAGTGTCTGGAACCCCATTTAGCAAATATCAAAAGTATAATGAACGACTATACCCATGGTAATGCGTTGTTCACTTTGGTTAATGCATCATTACCAGGCGGGACCAAAGCCAAAAAAGAATTTCGCGATAGGAGCTCCATAGCAGTTTCCATCTTATTAGCGTATATATCGCTAACAAAACCGGCGTTACTACATTCTAGTGATTACACTGATGCTCTAGATTTTGGACTTACACCAGCACCAGATAGCCAATATTGGATAGCTCCAGCAATCCAGCATTATTTTGATACATGTGTACAGACTCTCCATCCGGAGCTGCTGCAGTTTCTTCGAGAAAACAATCCTTCAGGTATGAAAATCGAAGTAGTTTAAGAGTGCCATGCAGATATTTCTAATATTTGCAATTGTTCAGGTCAGGATGCACCAAGAAAAACGAGTTAACCGTTTTAGGTTGAATGTAGACCAACTCAAGGGTATTATGGAGATTCTAGTAATAGTAGCTAACTTCGATAAATATGGGCATTATGAAGAGCTTTTCTGCACAATGAGATGATATTTCAAAGATTTTGAGAAAATTTAGTTCATGACCCATAAGATCAACATATGAATAGGCAAGCACCTTAGAGAGTATATTCGTGGTAGTGGATTTGAAATCTGAGTTGCTGGAAACTTACTGAATGGTTTAGGAGGATTTAATATGGTTCAATCAATTTCCATTCGTGTTCCATGGCATGACAATGGTTGGAAGGGTCATGTATGCAACAATCCTAACCAAAATCAAGCTTGCCGTGTTTTGAAAAATATTGCTCTAGCACGTGCAAATGTTGACATTCCTCAATGTGCGGATTGTGCAGGTAGTCTAGTGAATTGTGAAAATGATTTTTTACCACCCTGTATAACTGAGTCAGGACAATTCATGTCCGATCACGAAATGTCAATCAAACGGCAACATCCGTATACCTATAACGAGCAGTATACTCACATTAAAGATACATTATTGTCGATTTCCCCTTTTTCCTTTACGTGCATTCCGTTCAAATGGACGCTCAAGGACAAGGACAAGGACGGGCAAGGTGATTCTCCAAATAGTCGTTATTATACGGGTTATGCCCCCGATATTGAAATTCCCGTTACTAAGAAGGATTCGTGGATTACAAACGGTGAAAACCAACGTCGAATCTTCGAGTATTTCTTTCGTAATCTAACCCCAAAAGAGTCAATGGTCGTTGCTTACGCAAAAGCGGTCCCGTTTATCGAAACTTCCGGGCGGATTGTAATGGGTATTGGCTTTGTGGAGTCTGTCGGCGAATTGCGGGAATATGATTACTCTGAACCGCCGACAGGCAAACAGGCGACTGCTTGTCTTTGGGAACGGAATATTGGACATTCCATTCGTGCAGATAGAAAAAACGGATTTCTTTTCCCCTTTGCAGAAATTCAAGAGTACCTGAAAGAACACCCCGAACAGAATCCAGACGATTTGATTGTAATTGCTCCCGAAGAATATCAAGAGGAGTTTTCCTATGCAACCGAACATTTGTCCCACGATGCACTCATTCAGACCTTAAATAAGACCATTATGGTTTTGAAAAAGTATAGGGATATTGGTTTGTCTTATGGAAAGGGAGAAGATTGGGATGATTGTATTGCTTGGTGTCAGACACAGCTTAAAAAGGTGTGGACTGACCGCGGAGCATATCCGGGATTGGGTGCAATTTTATCGGCGTTAGGCGTTCCTTTTGGGTTTGATGTCGCGTTGGCTTTGAAACCCAAACGCAGGGAGGATGCTCTGTGGGACAATCTTGCGGAAGGGTTGGAAAATTTGGCGTCGTTATTGCCCAAAAATCAACAGGGCATTCTTTATGGATTTACGAAGTCCAATCGCGAGGATATTGCGGATGAAATTGAGGATCGACGGGACTATCTTGAATTGCTTTCTCGAATTACACTCTCTTTGCCGCAGGCACAACTTTTATTGGATGATAATATTCGTAATAACCGTTGGTTTAGGCGTTATGCTGACCAATTGACTGATATTCATACCAAGGATTTGTCAGAGAGCATTGTTAAGAACCCCTATTTGCTTTATGAAAAAACCTATCGTTTGGAGAATAAGTATCAAATAGGTATCGGAAAAATTGACCTTGCTATGTTTCCTCCAAACTATATGATTGAGCAATTTTATCCCCAGAGTAATGAAAATTGCTTCTACGATGCGGATGACCAACGTCGCCTGCGAGCAATAATCGTATCTATCCTTGAATCACAAGCGGCTAACGGAAGCAGCCTAATGCTTGCAGGGGATGCCGTGGAAGCAGTAGAAAAATTCCGTTCTGATGTACAGGATATTGAACCCGGTATACGTTTAAGAACTATCCAAAACAAGCGTAGAAAAAGCTTTTTTGATGAAATGTTTGTTCAGTTTACCATCAAAGTGATTCCTGAGAGTGGGGATGAACAGGACGATATTGCACTACAATTAGTACGGTTGCAAGAGATAGATGCGAAAATCCGTTCTTTTGTCGATGATCGCTTGGATACCGTCATTCCCATTGATGATAATTGGGCTAATTTATTGAATGTTGTTCTTGTTAAAGAGAAACAGTCAAATGAAGAACGTGAAAAAGCAGCTCGCAAGGAGAAGGTTGAAGTCATCGCTAAAATGGCCAAATCTCGTATTTCTGTACTTACAGGTGGTGCTGGAACAGGTAAGACGACTACCCTTGCTGCCCTTTGCCTTTCTAAAGAGATCCAAGCTGGAGGAATCCTTGTTCTTGCTCCCACGGGAAAAGCCCGGGTGGTTCTAAGCAGTATATTGAGAAAGCACCATATTGAACACAAAGCTCTGACACTCTTTCAGTTTCTGATGAGCACTAAACATTGCGATATAAATACATATTCATACTATCTTTCAGGGAAGCCTAATGGCGAAACACCCAGCACCGTTATTATTGATGAATGTTCCATGTTGACCGAGGAAATGTTTGGTGCATTAGCAGAAGCTGTGCAAAAAGCAAAACGGGTCATCTTTGTAGGTGATCCCAACCAGCTTCCACCCATAGGTACAGGCAAGCCTTTTTATGAACTTGTGCAAAAGTTGACATCACAAGAATTGCAACCCCACTTTGCTAATTTATTCGTTTCAAATCGACAAAAGCAAAGCGATGGCAATGCATCCCGACTTGATGTTGAATTCTCAAAACTCTTTACCGGAGATTCACAAGATGATGTAGGCGATGATTTTTTTTCACGCATTACCAAGGACAAAGAGAATATTGAGTTTGTATTCTGCAAGGATGTGGACGCACTGCCAATGGTGATGGAGGAAACGCTTACTAAAATAGACATTACCGATGTGGATAGCTTTGATAGTTCGCTCGGCGGAGTAATGAACGGGAAATGGATGAATTTTCCAGATTCTCGGTCTGTTGATCATTGGCAAATTATTACTCCCTACCGCAACAAAGAGGTCATAGGCACACGCGCAATAAATGCCGTAATTCAAGAACTTTTTCGTTTGCCACAACCTAAAACACACAGAAAAACGCCAAAACTTCTCGGTATGGATGGAATCCGTTATGGTGAAAAGGTAATCAACCTTCAAAATCAAGATAGAAACGGCAAGGCTTGGCAATGGACTGTTTGGTCACGTAGTGAGTTATCTATGAGCGACTGTGAAAAATACATCGCTAATGGCGAAATTGGAATTGTCCGTGAACTTCAAAAAGATTTTCACGTTGTTCAGTTTTCGTCACAAAACGGATATGATTATAACTTTTATAATGGTGTATCTGAGGATGATTCCTCGCTCGAACTTGCTTATGCTCTCACAGTTCACAAATCGCAGGGGTCAGGATTCAAAACGACCATCTTCGTATTGGTCGAACCTGAACAGGGAATTAACCCCTTGGTAACACGCGAAATGCTTTATACAGCATTGACACGGCAAACAGATAAAGTGTTCATAATTTATAACAAACATCCATCAGAACTTCGGAAATATGTGTCTACCGAGTATTCTGACTTGGCTACTCGAAAAACAAATCTTTTCGGACATTCAATTTTAAGGCAGCTCAAAAACAAATGGTTTGATTGCAACCTTATTCATGTAACAGCCGATGGAACTCAAGTACGCTCAAAATCTGAGGTGATTGTTTATAATCTACTTTTGGACTCCGGCATGCAACCCGTCTATGAGAGAGAATTACGGTTGGGGGAGATAACAGTCCACCCCGATTTCACACTGACAACCCCCAGCAGAACTATCTATTGGGAACATCTCGGCATGCTTGGAAATTATGGCTATTGCAAGGATTGGGAGCGCAAAAATAAATTATATGCCGAACATGGAATTACTGAAAAGGACGGCACGCTCATTTTGTCACAAGACAATCTCAACGGTAGTATCGATTCCGCGAAAATCAAGAAACTTATAGAGCAATCTTTACGATGAATCAGTCAAAATGTAAGTGGAGGTCATAAAATGGATCAGCAACAGGAACAGTTTTTCGATGCGTTGACCGCAGATAGAAAACAGAACGCAGATGTCTTCGAAAAACCATCAGCGCGAGGAGCAATATCAGAAGCTTCTGAAAAATATTCTTCTCAGGCACATTTTATATACGAGCTTTTACAAAATGCTGATGATGCTGGGGCAACATCAGCACAATTTGCTCTTTTTGCAGATAAATTGGTTTTCACACATAATGGTTTACGTCGTTTTTCTGTCTCAAACCCTGAAACCGAGGATGTAGATTCGAAAACTGGCTGTCTTGGTGATATAAACTCGATTACTTCAATTGGGAACTCTACAAAGACTCACAAGCCCACAATAGGGAAGTTTGGTATGGGGTTTTGGGCTGTACGCCAGTATACAGCCACCCCTCATATTTACGATTCAAATTTTCTTTTTAAAATTGAACGGGCGTGTGTACCAATTCGCCTACAAGATGATTTTGAGGGGCGACATTCTGAGGAAACCGTGTTTGTCTTACCTTTTGATCATAAGGAATGTAGTAGCGAAAGAGCTTATACCGAAATAGCGGAAAAACTGAGATCTCTTGATTATCCCTTATTGTTTTTGCCAAATTTAAGAGATATTTCTTTTGAAATCTCCGGTACTCTTGGTTTATATGGAAAAACCATTGAAGAGAGTCATATCTTTGGGGATATAACGGCTCAATTCATAAGACTTATTCAGAACAATGAAGAAAATCGAAATGATCTTTATGACGACACTCTTTGGCTATTCTCACGCACAGAGATCAAAGGGAATAAATATGCTGTTGGCTTTTTTGTGGATGCAGAAGGACGTCTTAAGCCAAGAGTGCATAGTGCATTCTGTTTTTTTCCGACAAAAGAACAAACAGGGCTTAATTTCATTGTTCACGCACCTTTTTTGCTTAATAACAACCGTGAAGGGATACTTGCAGGTGTTTCTCACAACATTAATATGATTGAACTACTAGCAAAGTTGGCCGCAGATAGTCTTGTACATCTCAGAGATATAGGTCAATTAAAGAAAACCCCTCTGATTGATGACAATATCTTTGATATCATTCCTTGTAACGAGAACGTATTTACTGAAATAAACAATAAGAAAAGTATCTCCTTTAAACCTTTTTTTACAGAGATGAAAAAAGTCTTTCAAACAGAATCCATTATTCCTAGTTCTGATGGCTATGTGTCAACTACCAATGCTTACTGGGCATTCGTTCCTCAAATCGCAGAACTGTTCTCAAATGAGCAGCTTGCGACTTTGACCAAGAATGAATCGGCAAAGTGGGTATTTGTTTCTTTTGGTCGACAAGATACCCTTCGAAAAAACAAGGCACTCACAGATTTTATTGACGAGATCACAGCGGTTTGGCTGGATGAAGGCGATATACTCAAAGGGTGGTCTACTACCGACGGAAAATCATACGACGGAATCACAGCAAAATTCATTGAGGAACAGCCTGTTGAATGGCTACACCTATTCTACAAATGGATTAACGAAACTAATGGCAGAAAAGTGCTCATTAAAACTAAACCGATATTCCTGAATCAGAATGGAAAAGCAGTAGCAGCCTTTGACACGAAAGATCAAGCAATTCTGTTCCTTCCAACGGAAGGGGGAAGCGGTTATGACACAATTAATGAAACTTTAGTTGTGAACGAAGATACGCTTTTATTTTTAAAAGAACTAGGCATTAGTGAGCCATCTTTACGAGATGAAATTTACAACATTATTCTTCCACAGTATGAGGACGATGTTGGAATTGATACTCGCCCACATTTTAGTAAGTTCTTTCGATACTATCAGACATGTTCACAAACAGAGGCAAAAGAGCTCATTTCTCTAATCAAAGACTGCAGCTTTATTTTGTACTCTTCTGCTGACGATGAAACTCAGTATCGCAGGAAAGCGGGAGAGTTGTATTTTCCATCTGTACCATTACTTCAGTGGTTTAAATATAAGGGTGAAACAAAATTCGTTTCTTTTGACGAGTATCTTGAACTTATAGGTGATGACAAAAAGGAGGATCTCATCACTTTTCTTTCTGACCTTGGTGTTAAAGATGTACCGTGTATATTCTCGCGGGAACTTGACTACCTGGAAGCGCTTAAAATAAAAGATTCTTGGACTTATTCAAGCCGTGGGCGAAGCTGGAGTGAAAGATATATCGATGGTTACAAGGAGATAGTAGAGGCAATTATTGAAGAGCAGAGTATTGATTTATCTGTTTTTGTTTGGTCCCAGCTACTCAAATTGGTTGAGATCGGTCACTTAGAAGGCAACCATTACTGGTCGCAGGACAGCGTTCTATACGGAAGGTATAAATATTTCTATTACAGTTCTCAATCAGAAACATTTGAATCGAGTGAGGCTAAACTTCTTCGCACTCAACCGTGGCTTGTCAACATAGACGGGGAGTTCATATCTGCAGATGATCTAACTCAGCAAGCCATCAACCAACAGTACGATACATCAAACAATGAGGCAGCAGAACTATTCAGCCTTTTGGGTATTGAGGATGAAGCTGTGAATGAGGATGTCGACCTTGAAACTTACATTGAATCATTCAAATTGACAGATGAAGAAATTCGGCAGGCTGTTGCGGAATTCGTCAAACGAAAAGAAGAGCCTGAGATTTTTTTAAACGACGATACTAGCGATGACTCTGATGAAGAATTACCTGATGACGACACTAATGAATCTGATATCGATGATCCTAATATCTTTCCATCGGTAAAGCGGGTTATCAAAGATATCGAAAAGCGAGTGATTTCCACTCCTGATGAACCGTTGCAGTCATCTAAACACGATATCGATAATTCTTCTGCTGATGAAGATTATTACTCCAAGCCACCCATAGACATCAACAAAAAGATCGAGAGGATCAAAAAGCAAGCCGACCGTGATGTAAGAGAAATAGCCCGCCTTGAGGATTTGCGGAGAAGGGCTCGGAATACTAACAAATATTCATTTGCTTGGTTTGAGGCTTTACTTGAATTAGAGTCGCTAAATAGTTGCGACCTGAACTCTAATAGCCGCGAGATTTCTATTTCGTTTGCAAAGGTTGAACTTGAGGAAGGGACATCTCGAATTTTAATACTGAAACACCCAAATCGTTACATTCCGCAGTCAATGGAGGACCTCGCTGACATTCCACTCGAATTGCATTTTGCCGATCAGCCGGTGGTAAAGGTTGCAGTTGAAGTCGTGAACGTGAAGTCGTACACCCTTAGGGCAAAGTTGAGGAGCAATGTCCAAATTGATGATATTGATCTATCACTTGTGACCGAAGCACGGATTGAGGCAAAGAATCCGGTGTTCTTGATAGAGGAACTTCGGAAAGCATTTATCCGCCTAGGTGATGATGAAGGGTACGAAAATGATTTTGATATGCAAAAAAATCTCTGTGAAAATATTGAGTTTGTTTTCGGCCCTCCAGGCACAGGCAAAACAACATATCTAGCAGAGAACGTTATAATGAAGTTAATGAAAGAACCGGAAGATTTCAAAGTGTTGGTCTTAACACCAACGAACAAGGCCGCGGATGTTCTTGTGAATCGTTTGATGGTGAGTATGGATGATGACCACAGCTATTTGGACTGGTTAGTGCGTTTCGGGACAACAAATGATAGTTTTATTGAGCAGAGTAACGTGTTTCGAGAAAAAACGTTTGATATTCGATCATTTATGCGGAGTGTCACAGTCACGACGATTGCAAGGTTTCCATATGATTACTTTATTCCCGACTCCAGTACACGGCTTCATTTAAATTCATTAAAATGGGATTACATTATCATAGACGAAGCATCCATGATTCCGTTGGCGACTATTGTCTATCCACTTTATAAAAAAACACCAGTAAAATTTATAATTGCAGGAGACCCATTCCAGATTGAACCGATAACTACTGTTGAAGAATGGAAAACTGAAAATATCTATACGTTGGTAGGATTGAACTCTTTCACTGAGCCAACCACAGTGCCGCATGACTATCACGTGGAACTGCTAACGACGCAGTATCGAAGCATACCGGAGATTGGTGAAGTGTTCAGTCAGTTTGCCTATGGCGGAGTCTTAAATCATTCTCGTACTACGAGTAGCCAACGAATACTTCCAATTGGTGATTTTATTAGCTTGAATTCGGTGAACATTATAAAATTTCCTGTTAGTAAGTATGAGAGTATCTATCGTCCAAAACGGCTCCAAAGCAAAACTCCATATCATGTGTATTCTGCTCTATTTTCCTTTGAATTTGTGAAAAGTTTGGCTTCGATGATTGAACTCTCTACGAATAGTGAGAAGTTCAGAATAGGTCTGATTACTCCGTATCGTGCCCAGGCAGACTTGATTGATAAGCTAATGGCTTCAACAGTTTTTCCAAAGAACATCGATGTTCAGGTTGGTACGATACATGGATTCCAAGGAGATGAGTGTGACGTCATTATTGCTCTCTTTAATCCACCACCCAAAATCACGACCCACAAGGATATGTTCCTAAACAAGCTTAATATAGTCAATGTTTCAATCAGCCGTGCTAAAGATTACTTGATCGTTCTTATGCCAGACGATGATACCGAAGATGTGGCAAATCTCACGCTTATAAAGAAGGTTGAGCAGATTTGTAAAGAGCAGCCAACATGGAGCGAGAAATTATCCCCAGATGTTGAAGAAATGATGTTCGGTAGCAAGACTTATCTCGAAGATAATTCCTTCTCAACTAGCCACCAGTTAGTAAATGTGTATAGTAGACCAGAAAAGTTGTATGAAGTTCGAAGCGAGGATAACGCTGTGGATGTGCAGATCCATGAATGAGAGCCAAAATCCCACAGTAAGAAATTGGTATTTATGGGCTCAATATTTTTACTGCCATAAGACTTTTTACATTTCGTTTTTGGTGACGGTCAGTACAAAGAAGATTTATTGGTCTAAAATAGTTGAGGCTAATTTCTAATAGATAATATCTATGATATGGAAACGGTAAGCTGTTTTTACCTTCCCACGATATTACAAAATGAATTTAATAACTATATTTTACAGGATTAGCAGCGCCTCTTTTTCGATATTTTTCAGGAACTCGTTTATTAACATATTGAGCAAGTATAGAATCATCTGTTCTTATTCCGATAAAGCCTATTCTATCAAGACGATCCTCTCCTATTTCTGGGAAGTCGCTCAACATAGCAATTTTCCATTCAGTTGGTTGAAACACATCAACGATTAGTCCTCTTTCTACTGCTAGAACATATTCAGTTCTTTGTGCTCTTTTCATGTTTAGTTTCCAAGCAGCTCTTGTTGCTTTGTAATATCCAAGTTCTGAGGCAGTTCGATTGATTGTTATAAATATCACTTTATGAATAATTTCAGCTTCCTGTGCAGCATAAAGATTTATAATTTCTTGAGAATCCATAGGCCCAAAATCATTGCTACCTGTGCCTTTTTGAATATTTGTTAAATCTGGATATGCGTCAATCAATGCCGCCTCAACTATAGGAGCTTCAGCTTTCGTTAATTTATGACGATGAATGATGTGGATTACCTCAAGACCTTCATCATGGATATCGTAGATAATCTGCATTTTAGCAGATAGATTATCAAATCCTTTTTCAGGGAGCTTCCCTTTGATATGATTAAAGACACGATTGCCCTGACCCTTTCCAACATAGAAGGTCCCTTCGTTTCTGGGATCAATTAATCGATACACATAGTACCCCAACTTTCCAGCGACTTCTTGTGGAAATTCCTTTACTTCATTGGCCATCATTGATCTCTTTTTTATGGAACAAGAACTGTTTTGAAGAAGACCATTCTTAGTAGGGACACCTAGAGTGAGCACGCGAAAAAACAGTCTCTTTTTCAAGTTATGGTACTTTCCAAAGTTAACACAGTCTGTGTCATGTGGCAATAAACTTGTACCAGGCGTTGATGTGTTGTCCCCAGTCTAAAATTGAGGGAAATCCTAAATGCTTTGAAAGTCATCAACCCGATAGGTCACGCAATAATATTTTGGTCTATCAATAACCAGCTATATTTATAGCTTTAGGATGAGATTCTTTGACATCTGTCAGTAAAAGTATTGTATAGTAGGCGTAACGCATTATAGGATTTGGGTTTGCTAACATTCACCAATTCTCTATCATCTGTTTTGGCAATGCGGGAAATACAAAGGGAGTGTTTGAGTTTCAATGTACATACAAGATTTCTTGCCAGGTATATATGTCAAAGGGATAAGTCCTGAAGGTAGGGTGTTGATTCTAAATGCTCAACCGTTTGGGACTACTGCTTGTGAAATTACCTATAAAAAGTTAGATGGTTCAGTTGATCAACAACTTATGTATGAGGGAGATGCACTTTCCTGTTCAGTCGTTGAAGCAGATGAAATATTAGCATTCTCTGCTGATGCTTCAGACTTCATTCTTGTTTCAGAAGCCACTCGTATTGGTCTCGCCTATCTTTTTGATCCATACCTTGCAGTCCACACATCAGCTATAGAACCCCTTCCTCATCAAATAACTGCAGTGTATGAAGAGATGTTGAATAAACACCCCTTGCGATACATTCTTGCTGACGATCCAGGAGCAGGAAAAACCATCATGACAGGTATGCTCTTGAAAGAGTTGATGATCAGGGGTGATGTGCTTCGTTGTATGATCGTATGTCCTGGTAACCTTGCTGAACAATGGCAGGATGAGTTATATCAGAAATTCAATTTACACTTTGAAATACTGACCAATGATATGTTGGAAAGTGCTGCAACTGGAAATGCCTTTACCGAGCACAACAGGATTATTGCCAGATTAGATAAACTTTCTAGGGATGAATTTGTCCAAAAGAAAATTGAAGCATCTGAATGGGATCTTATTGTCGTTGATGAAGCGCATAAGCTTTCTGTTTCTGTCACTGGGCAGAAAATCAAATATACAAAACGGTATCATCTTGGCGAACTTCTTTCACGAAGGACAAGGCATTTCTTGCTATTGACTGCAACTCCTCATAATGGAAAGGAAGCAGAGTTTCGCCAATTCATGCGTCTGATCGACAGTGATAGGTTTCAGTTCCACCCGAAGAGTAATATGGGAACAATTGATATATCCGATGTAATGAGAAGACTTGTAAAAGAGGAGCTTCTCAAGTTTGATGGAACTCCTTTATTCCCAGAACGGATTTCAGTTACTGTAAACTATTCCCTTTCGCCACTGGAGCAGAATCTATATGAATCCGTGACAGCCTATGTCAGGGATCAGTTCAACCGTGCTGATCGACTTGCAGGTGATAAAAGGCAAGCTGTTGGCTTCGCCTTAACTATTCTGCAGAGACGACTGGCCTCCTCTCCTGAAGCTATATACCAATCTATTCGAAGAAGAAGAGAAAGGCTCATGACTCGTGCATCAGAGTTACAGGATAACTACAATTCATATGGGCTGTTCCTTACTATGGATCAGTTGGAGGACTTGGAGGATGCACCAGGGGATGAGTATGAGAGCTTCGAAGAGGAGATGCTTGATGAGGCCACAGCAGCTGCTACATTGCAAGAGATGGAGGAAGAGATAGCAATCCTTACCGGTCTTGAGGAAGAAGCCTTTGCTTTACGTTCAAGTAAAACTGACCATAAGTGGGACCAAGTCTCCAAGTTGTTGCAGGAAACCAGCTGTATGTTCAACGAACATGGTAAGCGAGAGAAAGTGATCATTTTCACTGAACACAAAGATACCTTGAACTACTTGGTTTCCAGGATAGAATCCTTGCTTGGCAATCCTGATGCTGTTGTTTCAATCAAGGGTGGCATGCCCAGAGAGCAAAGAAGACATATTGAGGCCCAATTCAAACAGGATAAGGATACCTTGGTTTTGGTTGCAACCGATGCAGCAGGGGAGGGGATTAATCTTCAACGTGCTCATTTGATGATCAATTATGATTTGCCATGGAATCCCAATCGGTTGGAACAACGTTTCGGGAGAATACATCGTATTGGACAGACAGAAGTTTGCTATCTATGGAACATAGTCGCCAAAGGTACCAGAGAAGGCCAAGTTTTTGAGAGATTGTTTCAGAAGCTTGAACAAGAGAAACTGGCTCTTGGGGGTCAAGTCTACGATATTCTTGGAAAAGTAATGTTTGATGATAAGCCCTTGAGGGAGTTGTTGGTTGAGGCCATTCGCTATGGTAACGACCCCAAGGTAAGGGCTCGCCTAAATACTGTAGTAGACAAGGCTTTGGATAAGGACTATCTGCTTGGTCTACTGGAGCAGCGTGCTTTATCAAAAGATGTGATGGATGTTTCTTCCATTTTACGAATAAAGGAAGAGATGGAACGGATGAATGCCAGACGGCTTCAACCCTTTTATATAAAAAAGTTCTTCATGGATGCTTTTAAGGCTTTTGGCGGTACATTGTATCCTCGTGAGGTAGAAAGATTTGAGATAACTCGGGTTCCTGCAGTGGTTCGCCAAGAGTCGGAGAAATATGATAGGGATAAGCAAGTTCTGTCGAAGTATGAGAGGATTTGCTTTGCAAAAAACCAAATCAATGTTGAAGGAAAGCCTGTTGCTGATCTTATTTGTCCAGGTCATACTTTGCTTGATACTCTCACGAATCTAGTGAAAGAACGGTATAATTCTGTTTTGTCACAGGGGACAGTATTTATCGATCCCAATGACTCAACTGATCAACCTAGAATCCTCTGTTACTTGGACACTGCTGTTCAAGACAATGTACTGGTTCAAGGAAGACGTAGAGTTGTATCACGCCAACTGCAATTTGTAGAATTGACAGAGGATGGTAATCCTCGTAATGCTGGTTATGCTCCATATATTGATTATGATCCTGTTGATGAAGAGTTCCGACCCCAGGTGACTGAACTTATCCGACAGAGGTCTTGGCTGAATGAGGACATAGAACAGCTTGCCCGAATGCATGCCATCACCTCCATTATCCCTCAGCAGTATGAAGAGGTTCGTGCTCTTAGAATCGCTCAAGTGGAGAAAATACAATCAGAGATTAAGAAACGTTTGACAGCAGAAATCCAGTTTTGGGATGGAAGGGCCGCGATACTGCGTGAAAAACTAAAAAAGGCTCCTTCTCCAATGGGAGAATTAAATGCACAACAGGCTCAACAACGGGCTGATGGATTGGCGCAAAGAATGAAGATAAGGCTTGAGGAACTGGAAAAGGAAAAACAACTCTCATCTGCACCTCCTCTCTTGCTAGCGAAAGCTATAGTGATTCCAAGAAAATTGCTTATTGGTCCGGATGAGGTTTTGAGTAATGAGCCTATATTTGGGATTGATAAACGAGCTATAGAATTAACAGCAATGAAGGCTGTGATTGATGTGGAGCGCAATCTTGGCTATGATCCTGTCGATGTCAGCAAACAAAATTGTGGATATGATATTATGTCGAAGATTCCTAAGGAGTTCCAGAAAGGAAATCATACCATTCGCTGTATAGAAGTAAAGGGAAGAAGCGCTGATCATGCTGGAACAGTAACGATAAGTCGGAATGAAATCATGACGGCTCTGAACATTCCTGATCAGTATATACTTGCTTTGGTAGCAGTTGAGGGCGAAAAAACTATAGTTACATATTGTACCAAAATGTTTACGAAAGAGCCTGAATGGGCAACAGCGAGCTGGAATATGGTTACAAACCGTCTTTTGAAACAATCGACAATTGTGTATGATGAAAGGATTGAGGAGTGAATATGGCAACTAAGAAAAAACTTATTGAAGTGGCGTTACCACTTGACGAAATAAATGCAGCTTCAGCACGGGAAAAATCAATACGACATGGTCATCCCTCCACCCTTCATTTGTGGTGGGCACGTCGTCCCCTAGCCACTGCAAGGGCCGTAATATTCTCATCTCTAGTTGATGACCCCTCTTCTCATCCTGATAAGTTCCCTACTGAAAAAGAACAGGACAAGGAACGGAGTAGATTGTTTGGTATTCTAAAACAACTTGTTCTCTGGGAGAATTTGAACAATGAGGCCGTGCTCAAACAGGCAAGAGCTGAGATAATGAAGTCGACAGACAATAATCCTCCTGCATTCCTTGATCCATTTGCTGGTGGAGGTGCATTACCTCTTGAGGCCCAACGACTTGGTTTGAAGACCTATGCCAGTGACTTGAATCCCGTAGCAGTTATGATTAACAAGGCTATGATTGAGATTCCACCTAAATTCCAAGATCTTCCTGCGGTCAACCCGGAATCCGCAAAGGAAAAGATGTGGCAAGCCTGCCAGGGGCTTTCTGAGGATGTACAATACTATGGAAACTGGATGAAGGAAGAAGCTTTCAAACGGATAGGTCACTTATATCCCAAGGCCAAGCTTGAAGATGGGACAGAGGCTACTGTAATTGCTTGGATTTGGGCGAGAACTGTTAAATGTCCAAACCCTGTTTGTGGATGTGAAATGCCTCTCATTAATTCTTTTGATCTATCAAAGAAAAAAGGAAACGAATGTCATGTTGGGTTACAAATAAATCGTGCTACAAACCCTCCAAATATTTTGTATACTATTGAATCAGGAGAAGTCGGAAAGCCTGAGGGAACCATTAATTCGCAAGGTGCTGTTTGCCCTTGTTGTGGGTCTTCTGTTGGGTTTCCTTATATTAGAAGCCAAGGTAAAAAAACTAAAATATCTCAAACGCTTATGGCCATTGTCTGTGAAAGTTCAGTAGGAAG
>CAYVWK010000037.1:1668-15548 GCA_964455235.1 uncultured Paludibacter sp. | reverse complement strand
ATCATTCTGTCTATTTTGTAAGCTTCTTCACCAATATCTTCTATGAATAAGATGGCATTATAAAGTTCTAATTCATAGGGCGTTCCCCACAATCCCATCAATACAGATAGATTTCCGCCTACAAGATAAGCTTCTGCTTCCCCATAACGATTGCTTTTATTATCAGGCAGTTTGTAGAGAGGATATTGGCCACTTAATATATTCTTTAGATAGAGAAGCGTATCTGAATTATCGGGTAATTCTGTGAGATGACACGCCATAGAAGCATGTAAACTGGGCTTATCTTGATTGTTGATTCTTGCATGCAAGACACTGATATCACTGAAGCCTATCAATAATTTGAAATTTGTATGCAAAGGTTCAAAATCAATTTTATCGATAATTTGAACTAATCCATAACCTCCTCTACTGCAAAGTATAGCATCTATGTTTTTGTCATTGATTGCATCTTGCAAATCCGCAATGCGTTGCTCTTCAGTGCCTGCAAATCGCCCATAAACTTCTTTTGCATACCGACCTATCTCCACTTCAAATCCCCAATTCATAAGCCTTTGAGCTGCACCATCAATATAATCTGATGATACAGCTCCAGATGGCGATACAATACGTATTTTTTTTATGTTTGACAATTTGGTCATGAACAGTTGGTTGTTATATACTTGATTAATTTTTATAGAATACCCATTTCATCATTTCTTTCCAGGTGATTTTCTTACCATACATTAGAATACCTGTACGATAAATTTTTCCAGCTAACCAGGTACTTCCAATAAAGGATAATACTAAAATACCTAAAGATAGAGCAATTTCCCAGAATGGAACACCAAAAGGTAATCGAACCATCATCACGATAGGCGAAGTGAAAGGTATCATAGAGCACCAAAATGCTAAAGGTCCATCGGGATTATTAGCACTGTAGATAGCTGCATAAATTGCAAATATAATAGGTAACATTAGTGGTAGAGAGAATTGCTGCGTATCGGTTTCATTATCAACGGCTGATCCCACAGCTGCAAATAAAGAGGCATATAGCAAATATCCTCCTAAGAAAAATAATACGAATAGAATACCTATTTGTACAAAGTCAAAACCTTGCATGGCAGCGAGAATCTCATAGATTTCGTTAGACTGATTTTCAACATTAAGTTGACCACCCATCATATCTGCGGTTGGATAAGATTGCAAACTTTCTGCATCTAAAGGAGTGGAGGTGAAACTGGTGAAAACAGAGACCAAAGTCACTGAGAGTACCACCCATAACAAGAATTGTGTGAGCCCAACCATTGCTATCCCCACAATTTTACCCATCATCAATTCAAAAGGTTTTACGGAAGAGATAATCACTTCAACAATGCGGTTGGTCTTTTCTTGCACTACGCCCGACATAACTTGCGCACCGTAAATCACGATAAACATATAGATTATCATGGCAGAAATCATCCCTATCAACAGAGCTAATTCAGCAGAACCCATTTTCTCCTCTCCATCCTTACCCCATTTTACAGTTTTGATATCAAGAGTAACCTTGGTTTGCTCTACTAACTGCTGAAAATCAGGTATGTTTAAAGCTTCAATCTTCTGATTTTCAATATGACTTTTTAATATATTGCTGATATAGCTTTTTAATTCCACGCCTACTTGATCGTCTGAAAAAAGAGTGGCTGCTTTTGGATTAGTTGCTAAATCTTCTGGAATATATAGTACTGCAGCATGTTGCTTTCGCTCTTCCGAGTTCTTGATGATGTTAATGTCTTCATCAAGAAACTCAAAAACATAGTTGTTGTCGCTATTTTGGAAGGCATCCTTGTATAATCCCGTCTGATCGACTACTAAAATGGTTTTTTCTGAACTATCTTGAATTTGAGAAAGCAGCAAGGGTACCATCACCAAAGCTGTTATTAATATAGGGGTAAGAAATGTCAGAATGATAAAAGAGGGTTTCATCACCCTGGTTGTATATTCGCGTTTGATTATTAATCCTATTTTGCTCATAGTTATTTACTTTTTACTTACTGTTTGAATAAAAACATCATTCATACTGGGTAATATTTCTTCAAATAAAACCAATTCAGATTGTTGCATAATTTGCTCTAAAAGCTGGTTGTTTGAATGTCCGTTATGCATTTTTAGTACATATTCAAATAAATGATGAGAAGCCGTTTCGTTTACAATATCAAAGCCTTCACCTTTAGCAATGGCTGATTTGGTAGTGATTTTATAGGTACCTGTCGCATAAGAGCTACGAATATCATTCACGTTTCCTTGTAATACAATTTTCGATTTATCAATTAACGAAATATCATCACATAATTCCTCCACTGAAGCCATATTATGTGTAGAAAAGATGATGGTTGCGCCTTTGTCTCTTAATGCGAGAATCTCATTTTTTAGTAAATCAGTATTGACAGGGTCAAAGCCACTGAAAGGCTCATCGAATATCAATAATTGTGGTTGATGTAAAATAGTGGTGATGAATTGTACCTTTTGAGCCATACCTTTGGATAGTTCTTCTACTTTCTTATTCCACCAAGCTTGAATTTCAAACTTTTCAAACCAGTATTTAAGGGCTTTCAAGGCATCTTTTTTACTCATCCCTTTTAATTGAGCAAGATATAAAGCTTGTTCGCCAACCTTCATCTTTTTGTACAATCCTCTTTCTTCGGGAAGGTAACCTATATTAAGTACATCCTTAGAACTTAGAGGTTTGCCATTTAGAATAATTTCTCCGCTATCAGGAGCTGTGATGCAATTGATGATGCGTATTAAAGTCGTTTTACCAGCACCATTCGGACCTAATAATCCGTATATGCTGTTTTCCTTAATCTCCAAGCTCACTTTATCTAAAGCAAGGTGACCCGAATACTCTTTAACTACATCTTTAACTTGTAAAAAACTCATTGTCTATATAATTTTGATATAATTTAATGCTGAATTAATTATGTATGCAAAACGTAAAAATACTGCGCAAATCGTAAATTTATAGTGTGCAAATCGTACAAAACTAGATTTTACCTTCATCACAATAACTATAATAGCTACCATCAGCCACAATAATATGATCGAGTAGTCTGATTCCTATTGCTTCACAGCCATTTTTGATCTTTTGCGTTACCTTGTCATCATCTTTGCTGGGTCGTTTTTGTCCCGAAGGATGATTATGTGCAACTGCCAAAGCTAATGATTTATTTTCAAGTGCTAACTGCAAAAGCATGGGTATATCTACGATAGTCTGATTGCTACCCCCTTGCGTTAATTTACTAAGTTTACGTACTTTATTACCACTATCCATCAAAGCAACCCAGAACTCCTCATGCTTCAAATCGCCTAAATTAGGTTCGAATAGGAGAAATAAATCTTGACTGGAGCTGATTTTTGTTTTCTGTATATTGTCTTGTAGGCGTCTTCTCCTACCTATCTCCAAGGCTGCGATGATAGTCACAGCTTTGGCTTCACCTATGCCTTTAAACTTTTTACGTAAATCGTTCACCGACAAACTGGCTAGCTCATTGATGTTATGTTGACAGCTTGCCATGATTCGCTTAGCGAGGTCTACTGCAGATTCATTCCTGCTGCCCGACCCAATCAATATTGCCAATAGTTCAGCATCTGATAAGGCAGAACAACCCTTCGCTAGCATTTTTTCCCTCGGTCGATCTTCCTCTGACCATTCTCTTATGGTCAAATATTTTGCATCTTCAGACATAGTAAATAAACAGTTAAAATTAAAAGTTTTGGTTTTCGGGCGTAAAAATAGCCTTTTTTAGAGTAATAAGGTAGGCAAAAGATAAAAATTTACTACTTTCGTAAAAAATTTTACGTTATGCTTATAATTGGTATTGCAGGAGGTACAGGTTCGGGAAAAACAACTGTTGTGAAAAAGCTACAGGAACGCTTGCCTCAGAAAGAAATTGTAATTCTTCCACAGGACTCTTATTACAAAGATAGTAGTGATAAACCTTTAGAGGAGCGGTTTGATATAAACTTCGACCATCCAGACTCTATTGAGTGGAGCTTGTTGATCAAACATCTAAAAGAATTAAAGGCAGGAAAAAGCATTGAACAACCAATCTATTCTTATCTTACTTGTACTCGTGCCGAAGAAACGATTCCGATTGCACCTTGTAATGTGGTTATTGTGGAAGGTATTCTTATTTTGACTAGTCCAGAATTACGCAAATTACTTGATTTAATGGTATTTGTGGATGCTGATGCCGATGATAGGCTGATTCGTGTTATCAATAGAGATATAGTTGAAAGGGGTAGATCTGTTAATATGGTAATGGAAAGATACGAGAGAACCGTCAAACCTATGCATTTGCAGTTTATCGAACCTACCAAACGATTTGCTAATATTATTGTACCACAAGGAGGTAATAATCATATTGCTATTGATATCCTGACTAAATTCATATTAGACTTCTTAAACGAGGGGAAAAAGAATAGGCAAAAGGATAAACCACATGTTTAAGTTTATTCATTACAATGACAAACCCTAATATTAAAGTGACTGCGTAAAGCAAGCAAATCGTAAAATTGACGTTTTGCTTGCTTTTTTACTTTTTGCATGGTACGAAAATCTGAGAAAAATATTGAATTATCAAAAAACACGTATATTTGCCGCGTTAAATTCTTATCAATATTAATTCAAATGATACAAGTATTATGAAGAGAACAAGTTTATTTATAATTCTATTGACAACTATCAGTATGTTGTCGTTTGGTCAGATCGATAATATCGTAGGTAAATGGAAAACGATAGATGATGCTGATGGTTCAGAGAAATCGGTAGTGTATATTTTTAAAGCTACTAATGGCAAGTATTATGGGAAAATAGAGCAGCTGTTTAAGAATCCAGATAAGCTTTGTACTGAATGTACAGGTGTAAACAAGGATAAACCTATTGCTGGAATGCTTATTCTGAATGATATGGTGGAGAAGAAAGGCTCTCTTTCAGGTGGCACTATCCTCGATCCTAATAATGGGAAGGTATATAATTGCAGTATTTCTTATAATGAGAAAACGGGTAATTTGCAAGTAAGGGGCTCTTTGGACAAAGCTGGTATATTAGGTCGTACTCAAACATGGATTCAGTATAAATAGTTAATCAACTGATAATTAGGCGATTGCAATTTAAGGAATGAGATTATCTGGTTAAAGAAAGTTAATTTGAGTTAAAGCGACAAAAATATGTTGTACAACATGGAAAAACGCTTTACATTTGCACTGTGTTTTTCATGGTATTAGATTTAAGGTTAATAAAAAGATTGGGTTGTCGTGAGACAGCCCTTCTTGTTTTTTAGACCATTTCTCAATTCCTTCATTTCTCAATTTCTCAATCTCTATAAACATTAGTTCCCCGAAAAGTATTACTTTTGTACATTCAAAATTTAAAACAATGGAAAAAGAGAAAGTAATCGCAGATGTAAACACGGAGCCACAAGAGGCATTCCCTTATCAACCCCCCACAGAAGAACTAAAAGAACAATATAAAGAAATTTTTGATCGTCAAGAACCTATTAAAATATCAATTTTAAAATTGATTTTCGATAAACTCGTTGCCTTACTGTTTTTATTGATCACATCTCCAATATTAATTTTTTTATTGCTATTCAACTGGATAGAAGGAATTGCTATTCCGGAAAATAGAGGGCCTCTGTTCTTTTACTATAATGCAGTTAGTCAGGGTAAGATTATCAAAAAATGGAAAATTAGATTGATAAAAACTTCCTATATTGATAAGGAACTGCAAGCAAAAGGAGATTGGCATGCTTATAAAAATGAATGGATGCCTGAAGCACGCACTATTTTAGGTGCATTTGTAAAGAAATTTTACTTAGATGAGATTCCTCAATTCTATATGGTTTTGAAAGGCGATATGTCGATCGTGGGTCCTAGACCACTTGCTATTCACCACTACGAGCGTGATTTAGCACAGGGAAATGTGACTAGAAAGTTGCTGAGAGGCGGTTTATTGGGATATGGGCATGTACGTAAAGGTACTTCTGAATTTGGTCAACCTGTCTATGAGTACGAATATGCTCATCGTTGTTTGCACTATTCTGCATGGAAATTATTGATGACAGACCTATATGTCATCTGGAGAGGTGTAGTGGTAATGAGTAAGGGTGGAGGTTACTAATTCTCTTATCTACAGTGATTTTACTCCTTGATTTCTAAATGTAATTGATTTTCTTTTGCAATTCTTCGCATGTTTGATAAGGCGTAACGCATGCGCCCGAGTGCTGTGTTGATACTTACATCTGTTTTTTCTGCTATTTCTTTAAAGGATAGTTCTTCGAAATAGCGCATACGCACTACCTCCTTTTGATTGTTAGGAAGATATTCAACAAGCTTAACAACATCACGTAAAACTTGTTCGTTAGAGCGGATATCTTCAATGCTTAATTCGGATAAAATAGCATTATTACTGATAAAATCATATTCGTAATCATCCGAAGAAATTTCGTTTACATTCTTTTCTCTTCTAAAATGATCGATGATTAAATTGTGTGCGATGCGGTAAATCCATCCTAAAAACTTGCCATTTTCAGTATATTTCCCTCTTTGAATAGAGGTAATCGCTTTGATGAATGTATCTTGAAAAATATCCTCAGACAGCTCTTTGTCGTGAACTATCTGTAAAATATAGAAATAAACCTTGGATTTATGACGTGTGAGTAAAACTTCAAATGCCGAATTATTTCCCTCCTCATACATTTTAACCAACTGCTCGTCGGCTAAGTGATTCAGTGTTTTCATTACTGCTTAACTATTTGATTAATAAGCGTAAATCTGTTCTATAGGCAAATGATTTTTAGAATGTTATTGATAAATAGGGCTGCAAATATATGTATTTGTTGGCTAACTACAAAGAAAAAGGGTTAAAACAGTTTAATTTTATTCAACATATAGCACCAGACCTTTGAGATATTCCCCTTCAGGATGATAAATATTGATGGGATGATCGAGTGGTTGAGTGAGCTGATGCAGGATTTTTACTTTTCGTTTAGCTTCTGCAGCTGCACTAAAAACAGCTAACCTGAACTGGTCTTTATTAATAGCTTGAGAACAAGAAAATGTAAAAATAATACCACCTTTCTGAATTGATTCTATTGCTTTGGTATTCAGTCGCCTATAACCTTTTAGTGCGTTTTTAATAGCATCTCTGTGTTTAGCAAAGGCAGGAGGGTCTAGAATGATTAAATCGTAACTGTCTTGATTCGCTGCAAAAAACCGAAAAGCATCATCGGCGTAAGCTTCATGATTTTTACTTTCAGGATAGTTGATGTGTACGTTTTGATGTGTCAACTCTATGGCTTTTGCAGAACTGTCGACTGAGCATACTTTTGCAGCACCACCTCTTAGTGCATAGACTGAAAAACCGCCTGTGTAGCAAAACATATTGAGTACCTTTTTACCTTTTGCGTACTTTTCTAACAACATGCGGTTATCACGCTGGTCAACGAAAAAGCCCGTTTTCTGACCTCTAAGCCAATCAATATGAAAGCGTAAACCATTTTCAATGGCATATTCATTTGGTTCTTCAGTGGAAATCAAAAATCCATTTTCAGCATTCAATTCTGCCTTAAAAGGAAGTGTTGTGTCCGACTTATAATATACGTTTTGCACACTTTCAACAAGCTCTACTATCAATTCAGCAAGTTGTTCTCGTAGTTGATGAATACCTACTGCATGCGCCTGCATGACTGCGGTGTTTCCATACACATCTACAATTAATCCAGGAATATTATCTCCTTCCCCATGAATGAGTCGATAGGTATTATTGTTTTCATGAATCAAACCTGCTGCAATTCGTAATTGATAAGCATCTGCTATTTTTTGTCGCCAAAACTCTCTGTCTATCGGAATATCTTCAAAAGAAATAATACGTATAGCTATACTTCCAATTTGATAATATCCTATCCCCAAAAAAATATTATGTGATGAGTAAACTGCAACTATCTCTCCTTCTGAAGGTTTAGTTTCCATTGTTTGTAAAGCACCTGAAAACACCCAAGGGTGATATCGTAGCAAACTATCTTCTTTCTTTGGCTTTAAATATATTTTTTTCATACTAATTGGCTGATGTTGAATTGTTTCCAGTGTGATTGTTGGCGATTTGTATACTGTGTTTGATGGCTGCTACTTGCGCTTTAGTTAGTTTTTGATGTTTCATTAACTCTTTGTAAATCATTAAAGTAGCCCAAGCATCAGTGGCTGCATATAACTTTTGAGATTCTGTTAATTCGGTGTTTTCCCAGTTACTTAAGCGTTGTTTTTTTGATATTTTTCCTTTCAGAAGAATGGCATAAAGCTTTTGTAAACCTAATTCCATAATACCGTAGTCATTGACAATCGACTGTAAATCAACAAAATTACGTGCTTTAAATTCTCCTAGTTTTTGTAGTCCGATGATGTCATCATGAAGAGCAACACCTATTTTTTTAACGGATAATTTGGCTAAATACTTTTTAAGCTCATCAGGAAATTGAATTAAGTGAATGCGGAATAAAAAGCACTGATTTTCAGTGGATATTTGCAGTAAAGAAATTTTATTGAGTTCACCTTTTCGAAAAGAAGGGCGTGTTTCGGTATCTAAACCTACAAGTTTGTGTTTTTTTAGAATCTTCATCGCTCGATGGAATTTATCCATATCATCCACAACGACAATTTCACCTGTAAAACTTGCAATGGGTAGTTGGTTGACCTCTTCCTTACTTATTGTAGCTTGAAACATTGTTTTTAATTTATTCATCATCACGAAGAAAATCCAAAAAGTTATTTCTTTCTATGGACTTGGAGCTTTGATACTCAGAGGTATATTCGTCTTGGGATAAAATATCCCCATACTTTATATTATGTAGAGCACGTAATGCATTGAGTGTTTTCTGACCCCAATGTTCTGCAAAAGCTTCTATGCAAGTAACCAATGCATCATTCATAATGTCTGCTTCGCCTAATTGATAATTGGCTGCAAAATCTTTTAATTCTTGATAAACATCAGCTAAATTTTCAGAAATAAATGCAGCTATAGGCGTGTCGCTCATTGACATATCAGGATGGAAAGTTTCTAAATAAGAATCTTTTTCACCTAAAATTACTTCTATTTGCTCTTTCACAAAATTATAATCATTTTCTGTTACGAAACGCTCTGAATATTGGTCGAATACACGCTCTTGCGCTTGTAAGGCAAAAGCTTTAAAATATAAAAGTGATAGTAATTTAATGCTATTATCTACAAATTCTTCCGAACTGTATTGATTCGTATTTTCGAGCAACAAGCATGTTTCAGCCACTACGGTCACAAATTCGATGACAGGTGGCGAATATACATGATGATCTGGTAGGTTTGCTGTGTTCATTTCGTTTTATTTAAGCTGCAAAAGTAAAGAAAATATATCACTAAAAAAATTAGATGTCCTCCCAAATTTCCATCAAAGGTATCATAACAAAATCTCTCTCTTTCATGTGTGGGTGTGGTATTTTTAGTTCCTCACTATTCATCTGAACACCTTCATACAATAAAATATCTAAATCGATTATTCGGTCTTCATAGTTTGAGTTCTGAGTTTTTTCTATCCTACCAAGCTCATTTTCAATGGTTTGTAAGGCGTTTAATAATTCTATAGGACTTAATCTTGTTTCAATAAGGATAACAGCATTTAAAAAATTATTTGGAGATTCAAATCCCCAAGGTTCTGATTGAAAAAACTGAGATTGCTTTAAAACACGACCGCTCAAATCGTCAATTTTACGAATTGCATGGGTTAAGTTTTGGGATGTATCTCCCAAATTACTCCCCAAACCTATATATGCTTTTTTGAGCTTCATTGTTTAATTTTTTGTGTAAGTGACTGGAAATATGATGTTTATAATTTCTAATACAAATCAAAAGACCATGCAAAAGATAAAATTTACGTTTTGCAAAGATAGAGTTTTTTCAATTAAGCCAGATAAAATGATGAATATGTGGGCGAGTGAAGTGTTATTTCTGAAACCCTGCTTACGCATTGGTCTGTATTGCAACAATTTGTTAAAATACAAACATTAAATAACTGATTTTTTCTACATTAAAAGATAATCATTACTTTTGTTGCTGCTTAATCTGGTATGGATAATTTTTAGAGTATATATCCGTTATGTATCAGCATTGCAGTTCTATGTTTTATGAGAGAAATAGGGAGATATATACAGTTGTCATTTTTACTTTTGATAAGTTCGGTGATTTTTTCTCAGGATTTATTTATAGCTGAAGTAGGTGTGCACGGAGGTGCTTCTTATTTTATGGGGGATGTGCAACCTAAAGCCTTTGATGTGCAACCTGATTTTGGTGCTACTTTCCGCTATTTAATTGACAAACGACTATCATTGCAAGCAGATTATCATCACACTTACATTCAAGGTGATTATAATATGAAGGTCGAGAATATAGCCCATCCAAAAGTGAAAATCAATCAAGAGTTGAATGTGTTAGACTTAGTTCTCACCTTTAATTTTTTAGATTATGGTAAGTTAGATTACCTGCTTAATAGTAGCAATCATACTTTCTATCTATTTGCCGGAACGGGTTTGATGCATTTACATCAAGATAATTCTGTCCATTTTAGTTTTCCATTTGGAATTGGATATAAAGTGAAACTGTCGGATAAAGTGCATCTTAATGCGCAATGGACGCATAGATTGATGTTTGCTGACAATATTGAAGGCGACCCAAGGCTCAATAATCCATTAGGAATTAATGGAACTAATTTCTTAAATAACGACCAATTAGGGACGGCAACGATTGGATTGAGTATCGGAATTTTAAGGCGAAAATGTAATTGTAATTCGTATCATTAGAAAGAGTTTATGTCATCATATAAAGATAAAATCGATTTAGAGCATTTGCCTGAACATATTGCTATCATTATGGATGGTAATGGACGCTGGGCAAAAGACAAAGGATACCCCAGGGTTTTTGGTCATAAGAATGGCGTTAAATCAGTGAGTGTTATCACCGAAGAAGCTACAAAATTGGGGATTAAATACCTAACATTATATGTTTTTTCGACAGAAAATTGGGGTCGACCTTTTGAAGAGGTAAGCGCTCTAATGGAGATTTTAATTGATTCTATTGAAAAAGAGACAGAACGTCTTCAAAAAAACAATATACGTCTTTTGACGATTGGTAATACGAGTAGATTACCTCAAAAAGTAAATGAAAAACTCATGGAATGTTGTAATGCAACTGCTGGGAATACGGGCTTAACGCTTGTTTTAGCATTGAGTTACTCATCTCGTTGGGAAATAGAACATGCGATTAAACAAATCGCAAAAGAGGTAAAAAACGAGGTTATAAACCCTGAAGATATAGACGAAGAGATGATTTCATCTTATTTGTTGACACGAAATATTCCCGACCCTGATTTGCTGATTCGGACAAGTGGCGAACTGCGTATCAGTAATTTTTTGCTTTGGCAGATTGCTTATACTGAATTCTATTTTACAGATATTCATTGGCCTGCTTTCAGAGAAGAAGAGTTTTATAAGGCCATTGTAAGTTTTCAACAAAGAGACCGCCGCTTTGGTAAGTAAGTCCATCATAAATTGGTATATAATTATATGAATCAACGATATTTTTCTATCATCATCCTTGTTTGTCTATTTTTTAATATGACAAAACTTGTTGCTTCCACAGATAGCGACATTGATTTAACATCTTCAGTCGTAATTGATTACGAAATGACACCGAAGAAATATGAAATTGCAGATATTACAATCAGTGGCGCAGATAATTATGAAGATTTTCTTCTGATAGGATTTTCAGGTTTGGAAATAGGCGATGTGATAACTGTACCAGGAGATGCTATTTCTGATGTTATCAAACGGTTTTGGCGACAAGGTTTATTTTCTGATGTGAAGATTTACGCTAAAAAAATTGAGGATGATAAAATATGGTTGCATATCGCATTAAAACAGCGCCCTCAAATCTCAAAAGTTAATTATAATGGACTGAAAAAAGGTGAAATTGATGAATTATCACCTAAATTAAATTTAGTTGAAGGTAATCAAATTACACCCAATATATCTGATAGGGCAATTTTAGTTATCAAGAAATTTTTGGAAGAAAAAGGTTTTCTCAATGTGGATGTGAAAGTGCTACAGCGCAATGATCCCGATCAAGCAAATCATGTAATAGTGGATGTAGAGGTTGATAAGAAGCTGAAAACCAAGGTGAAAGAGATTGTTGTGAATGGTAATGAAGTACTTACCTTCAATAAAATTAATCGTGTAATGAAAAAGACCAATGATAATAATTGGAGAAACTTTTTCAGAACGAAGAAATTTGTGCGTGAAGAATATGAGAAAGATAAGGTTTCCCTGATAGAAAAATACAATGAGATTGGTTATAGGGATGCGTATATTGTAACTGATAGTGTTGAGTCTATTGATGAGAAATACGTGCGTGTGCACCTTACCGTTGATGAAGGAAAGAAATATTATTTTAGGAATATCAGCTGGGTAGGAAATACTATTTATCCTTACGAATATTTAGACGATATTTTGAATATCAAAAAGGGAGATGTATATAACTATAAAGAATTGATGAAACGTCTTCAAACTGATGAAAATGAAGCTGTTAGTAAGCTTTATCAAGATAGAGGATATCTTTTCTCACATATCGAACCTGTAGAAGTGTTGATTGAAAATGACTCTATCGACTTTGAAATGCGTATCTATGAAGGGAAACCTGCAACTATTAATGCTATCAATTTAACAGGAAATACACGTGTTTACGAGCATGTGATTCGTCGTGAATTATATACCAAACCAGGTCAACTTTACAGTCAATCGGATATCATGCGAACCTATCGTGAATTGGCAAGTATGGGGCATTTCGACCCTGAGAAAATTCGCCCTGATATTCAGCCCGATCCAGAGAATGGCACAGTTGATATTACGTATGAATTGGAAACCAAAAGTAGTGACCAGATTGAGTTTTCTGCAGGTTGGGGGGCAACAGGTGTTGTAGGTTCTTTAGGTTTGAAATTTACGAATTTTGCCATTCAAAACTTGTTTAAACCAGAAACTTACCGTATTGTACCACAAGGAGAAGGGCAAACTTTCTCTATTAATGCACGTACCAATGGTAAATCTTATTCATCTGTAAGTGCTTCTTTCTTAGAGCCTTGGTTGGGTGGTAAACGTCCAAACTCTTTATCAGCATCTGTGTTTTATGCAGCTCAAACGGATGTTAGTAAGCGTTTTTATGAAAGCATGCAAAACTATATGTACTCACCTTATATGTATGGTGGCGGCTATGGTAGTTATGGCGGTTACGGCGGCTATGGTGGAGGATATGGCTATGATGATTATAGTAATGCCTACTCTCAAATGTATCAAAATGAGATGGACCCAGAGATTTATATGCGAACCCTTGGTGCTTCTTTAGGTTACGGGAAACGTTTGAATTGGCCAGATGATTATTTCTCTTTCTATGGAGAGCTTTCTTTCCAGCGTTTTATGCTCAGTAATTGGCAGTATTTGAGACCGTTAACTGATGGTGCTTATAATAACTTTAGCTTAAATCTTATGTTGAGCAGAAACTCCATTTTTAACCCCATTTATACACGTAGAGGTTCTTCTTTTAGTTTAGGATTGAAAATAACTCCACCTTACTCTTTGATTAATGGTAAAGATTATACGAACGTGAATATGACAGACCAAGAAAGGTATAAGTTTATCGAATATCATAAGTGGACCTTAAATGCCAAAACCTTTACACCGCTAACATCAGATGAAAAATTAATATTGATGACTCGCGTGATGTTTGGATATTTAGGACATTATAATATCAATGCTCGTTCGCCTTACGAAACCTATTATATGGGAGGTGATGG
>CAYVWK010000037.1:0-1568 GCA_964455235.1 uncultured Paludibacter sp. | reverse complement strand
GGAGTTCGTATCTTCTTACCTATGTTTGGTATGATGGGTATTGACTGGGGATATGGCTTTGATAAAAACGTGAATGGAAACATTAGCGGAAGTCAATTCCACTTTGTGTTAGGACAAGAATTATAATTTCGGCAAACAATTTGCGTACTACTGCCCGCTGAAATTTAGTATTCATTTTTAAATACTGTAGATATGAAAAGAAATATTGTATTATTTAGCTTTTTGACCGTAGCGATGTTCACGCTCACAGCTCAAAAAATAGCGATGCTCGACATGGAGTATATATTGAAAAATATTCCTTCTTATGAGACAGCAAACGAACAGTTAAATATTATCTCAAAGAAATGGCAGAATGAAGTTGAAGTTCAGATGCAAGAAGTACAGAATATGTATAAAAACTACCAGACAGAGTTAGTTTTTCTTTCAGATGATATGAAAGTGCAGCGAGAAGAAGAAATTATAGCAAAGGAAAAAGAAGCACAAGAGCTGAAAAGAACTTATTTTGGTCCAGAAGGAGAGTTATTTAAAAAACGCCAAAGTCTGATGAAACCTATACAAGACGAGATTTATAATGTGGTACAAGAACTCAGCAGAGAAAAAGATTATGGCTTGATTCTCGATAAAAGTTCATCCATGAATATCATCTTTAGCTCCCCAAAAATTGACATCAGTGACCAAGTCCTTTTGAAATTGGGATATTCAAAATAAAACATTACTTTTGCGTTCATTTTTTAAATAGAAATAAATTAATAAAAATATAATGATGAAGAAAATTGCACTTTTAGTACTGATGGCATTACCATTCAGTTTGATAGCACAAGACAAATTAGCTTATGTAGATGTACAAGCTATTTTCCAGGTGATGCCTGAATTATCAGATGTTGAAAAATCGATAGCTGATTTAAGCGAGCAATACAAAAAGGAAATAGACAAGATGTCAGAAGAGTATTACGCTAAAGTAAAAGAGTACCAAGACAATCTTAATACGATGGCAGAGTCCATAAAAGCTAAAAGACAAGGTGAAATCATGGATATGGAGCAACGTATTGGCACTTTCCAACAGCAAGCAGCTGAAGATTTACAAGTTAAACAGCAAGAATTGTTGAAGGTGTTGGAAGAAAAAATCATCAAAGCAATAAAAGAAGTGGGGGATGAGAACAGTTACACTTATGTTTTCAATGCACAAACATTGGCATACCGCTCACCCAAAGCTACAGATATCACACCTTTGGTGAAAAAGAAAATGGGGATTAAGTAAGTAATATCCTGATTATTAATATCTAAGATATAATCGAGGCTCTCTATTAAAAAAGAGTCTCGATTTTTTTTGAAAAAACTTCCATAAAGTTTTGCGCATTCACAAAAAGAGTTTATCTTTGCAGTCGCAAAACAACGGGGTGTAGCGCAGTCCGGTTAGCGCACCTGCTTTGGGAGCAGGGGGTCGCGAGTTCGAATCCCGCCACCCCGACGTTGTAAAGGCACTTACAGGTTTCTGTAGGTGCTTTTTTTATTGCTGGATTAACTCATAACTTGAACCACAAAAGTACACAAAAGACACGGAAAATTGT
>CAYVWK010000036.1:8224-15686 GCA_964455235.1 uncultured Paludibacter sp. | reverse complement strand
TGTTCGTCCAAATACAATATTGATAGTCAGACGTGCATTTATCGCCCATCCGTTAGCATCTAAAACAGAAGCTAAATTACGTTTTCTCAATTTCAGATAAGCTAATATCATGGATGGAAGAGAAATAAGCAACATCACCCCAATAATTACAAGAGGTATTTGCCACCAAGTTAGCTGCATAAACCCTTGCGCAACCGACATCAGAGCAGTACCAATCGCAGCAATTGCCAAGCTTAAAGCAGCAAAGATACCAGCGAATTTACCTATATCAAATGCAGCTGCTGGTTTACCATTATCTCCAGTAGTAGTTGCTTCAGCTGATGTTTCGCCTACTGTAGTGACTTTATTTTGTAGGTTTTCAGTCATCGCATCTTCCTTACTTGAAGCAAATTTCTCAATTTGTTCATTAACAAAGCGAGCTAATTTTTTGTAAGGTGACCAAAATGCCTCTTTAATACTAACAGGATTTTCAATGATTTTTACGATGATAGCGTCCCAGTCATCTCCTTTTCTATCATAAAACACTGCATTGCGACCCACCATAATACTATCACTATCACCATCAGTAAGCGCAGCAACTATCGTCATTTTCTCTGCTGTTTTCTTAGATACGCAATCGCAATAAATCAGATAGATATCACTAAAACCAGCCATAGTGCCATGTTTGGGCATATCGTTCACTTCTATACATAAATCACAACGACGTTGGTCTATATATAAATGACCAGCTTGGAAAATAGCATATTTATCAGGAGAATAGAAATCACTAAAATTGACAAAGTTTTTCAATAAGGTGAAAATCTCAGTATAGAAACGAACTAATTTATTGACTTGCAAGATATTATTTGCTTCGGTTTCATATTTCAAATCTTGTTCAATAATTTTTAATAGTGCATCTTTCTTATTGTTTTCTAAGATAGCTTTGATAACATCTAATCCTAAAGATTCAACAACAGCACCTTGTTTTTCAGCAAGCCAAGTTGTATAAGCATCAAATTTATGCGCAATTGCTATCCATTCTTTTTCACTGATTTCCTTTTTCTTAGGGAAAAGAGGTTCGATTACCAATTCCGTAAACTTAGTCAGCGCAGCACTCCAGGCAGGATTGATGCCTTTATACAATGGCAAGCTCATATTATCGCTCATTTTTGCGATAGGAAGTTCGGAAATTTCATCTGTACAATCAGATAAGTTCTTCGAACTCATAGCAGTGTATTGAGGTGTAAGTAAGCTAATTACCTCAGTTGATGATGGGTCGTATTCAGCCAATTTACAGCGTAGAAAATAATCTTCAACTTTTGAACGAATAGCTTCAAAAGCAGCTAAGGCATCCGACATAGTATCACCAAAAGGAAGAATTTCAGCTTTATTTTCTTCAGCTTTAGTCTGCCAAGCTATATAATCTTCACATTGTTGATAAAAATCATTGATATGATCGGCTGAAATGCCCAGTTTACCACTTCTATCTTCAACAGACCCTATCGTGTTGATAATATGAATGATAAGTTCTTTTAGATCTGCCTTTTTAGCTGAATCTTCTATGATAATTCCATCTCCATTGAAGACAGTATTTGCAAAGATACCTGTAAGATCTGAAGTATCAGAGATAGTGATAGTTTCAGCCTCCTCTTTACCTAAATTAGCAAGAATTTGTTTAGTAGATGATAGTAAAATTTTTCCTTCATCTGTAGCATCATTAATTGCAGCTAAAGGCATTTCGCTACTTTCTTGCAAAAGATCATCTGGGTTTTTAATCACCGAAGTAATCCATTTTACCGCAGTAATCACCTCAGGGACGCGGATTCTACCATCCTCATTCTCATCAATTAATTTGAGCGTTTGAGAATCAATCTCTAAACCACTAACAGGACAACTCAAGGCAGTCCACAACTTCTGATCTAGCTGATCTAAGAACATCAAATCCTTGCCAGATGTAAGGTTTACGCGATTCACGCCACCTACCCGAGAAAACTGCCATACATGCTCGTAGTCTTTTCTTAAGTTTTTTAGTTTTTGTACCACAATAATATTTTTTAAGTTTTTGTTTGTTTTATAAATTTCAGACAAAGGAAATAAAAAATTATGGGTTTTACAATATATATCTATAATCATCCTAAATACAAGTAGTTGATAAGGTAATTAAACTACTGAATCTAAAATACTTTAAAGTTTAAGGCTGTTTTATTACATGAAAAGCAAAACAAATCCATAAAAAAAGCGTTTATTTGTAGGAGATAAACCAACAATCCATCAAAGTAGTAGCTATGTTTAATGTTGTAAGAACTTTAGTGAAGCCAGAAAAGAAGATGTATGATTTGATAGAGGAAAATCATAATCTACTATTGCTGCTTCAGCATTTTGAAATTGATTTTCGAGTTGATGATATGACTGTCAGCCAGTTATGCGAGAAATCTGACATTAGTCTGAATTTATTTATTGCGGTTGCTAATCTATACAATGGTTATAGACCCAAAGACAATCCCATTGAAACGATGGAAGATTTAACGCAGATTGTCAGTTTTCTCAAAAACAGTCATGCTTATTATCGTGAAGATAAATACCCTCAAATCAGGGATATTATTCATCAACTACAAGGTATTCAGTCAGGTAAGGAATTAGAACTTTTGGAAAAGTTTTTCAATGAGTATTTTGATGAAGTCATTGAGCATCTCGACTATGAAGATAATGTCGCATTCCCTTATTTCATCGAGCTTTTCAGTCATCATAATGGTGGAAATCTTGAAATCTATTCTGCACAAGTTTACAAAGAACATCATACCGATATCGAGCTAAAACTCAAAGATTTAAAAAGTTTATTACTCAAACACATCTCTATTTTTTCTCATTTAAATTTGAAACGGAAACTACTATTTGCACTTTTTGAGTTGGAGTTTGATCTATATATCCACTCACTTATTGAGGAGACTATTTTAATTCCATTCGGACTAAAAATGGAAGTAAAACAATGAGAAACAACCGTTTACATATAGCTATTATTGTGCAGTCGCCCATCGTATATGAAGGCTTACACACCCTTATTTCACAATCAGAAATAGATGCCAAAATCTGCAAATTAGATGCTTTGGATGATTTAGACCAGATTCTGCATACCCGTCCTATAGATGTGCTGATTGTAAACCCTATTTTAGTAGCTAATCGGGATAAAGATGTGAAGAAAATCCGTAAGATTTATCCCGAATTATCCATAGTAGGAATCAATATTGGATTGATGGACAACATATTAACTCAAATGGTAGATGATTCATTCAGTCTATTCGACCCTACGGAACAAATCATCAGTAAACTACAAAAAGCAACAACTGAAACTGAGCATAAAGCGCATGCTAACACCGAAAATCTCACCGACAGAGAGATAGATGTGCTCACCCATTTAGTCAACGGCTTATCTAACAAAGAAATCGCTGATAGTCTGAATATCAGCATACATACAGTCATCACCCACCGCAAAAACATCGCTACCAAAACAGGTATTCGCAGTCAGTCGGGTTTGACTATTTATGCGATATCAAAGAAGATTATTGATATAGAGAATTGACAATGGAATAAAACCGCCAACATTCTTTACAACTTTTAATTTTTAAACTTCCAAAACTTATTATATCTTTGCCCCCGCAATGGTATCATTCCAACTTTCTGTTGGATGATAAAAGGGAATCAGGTGAAAATCCTGAACAGACCCGCTGCTGTAAGCTCTTTATAAGGTATTGAAAATCACTCAGCCACTGCGCTAAATTAATTATTAATGGTTAATTGTTAATGATTAATTGCGGGAAGGCGTTTCAATACTGGAGTAAGTCAGAAGACCTGCCATGCAATTTATGTTTGAGCTTTCGGGGATAAGCAAAAGACAATACGACTTACTTATATTTTTTTGCGTATTGGTTTTATATTTCTGCAAGCTATTTGGTTAATTAACAAGTAGTTGCTATGTCATTTTTAAGATTTTCTTCTCGTCTCTTGCGCTTGCATATAGTATGCTTGATGGCTATGCTGTCTTTCAGCATAACCTATGCTGATGACAAAGTCGATACTTTGAAAATCTATCAAATTGATGAAATTACGGTTACTGAGCAATATCGTAATACCGAGACGCGCTCCTCTTCTCCACTACAAATCATTTCATCATCTCAAATAAGTAAACTAAATGTATTGCAAGTTTCTGATGCAGTGAAGCATTTTTCGGGCGTTACCGTCAAGGATTATGGTGGAATTGGAGGTTTGAAAACAGTTTCTGTTCGAAGTTTGGGTGCAGCGCATACTGCTGTAAGCTATGATGGTATTGCGATTACAGATGTGCAAACGGGACAAATCGATATTGGACGTTTTTCTTTGGATAATGTGGATGTACTGAGTCTGCACAACGGTCAAAGCGACAATATTTTTCAACCTGCACGCTTGTTTGCTTCGGCTTCTCTGCTGAATATTCATAGTCGTAAACCTGCGTTTGCTGCTGATAAGTTCTATAATGGAAAAATCAGTCTGAAAGCGGGCTCTTTCGGCTTTATCAATCCTACTTTTCTCTACAATCAAAAAATTAATAAAACCTTGGCTGCAACTGTGAGTGGAGAGTGGCTTTCTGCTCATGGTGAATATCCTTATATATTGGAGCACAGCTATTTAGGTGATGGTACAAACTCTTTGGAGAAGCGCAAAAACTCCGATGTACAAAATTTTCGAGTGGAAACCGCCTTGCATGCTGCATTTTCTGACAAGGAATCGGCATATCTAAAATTATACTTCTACAACTCCGAGCGTGGTCTGCCAGGCGGTACCATTTTATACAATGAAGGGGCTTTTACTTCGCAACGTATGTGGGACAATACCTTCTTTGTACAATCACATTACGAAAAAGATTTTACGCAGAAATTTTCTATGCAAGTCAATGCAAAGTATCATCATGGTTATTTACATTATTTAGATACAGTGGTGCATAATTCTTATGGTTATGAGGAAAGTTTCTTCACTCAAAATGAATATTATCTCTCTGCATCAGCTCTTTACAGAGCTTTTCCTAAGCTATCCTTTTCGCTTTCTTCAGATGCCGCTCTAAATAATATGTTTGCTCGTTTTGAAAATGAAGCCTTGACCGATGAATTTGCTAAACCATTGAGATATAGTCAATTATCCGTTTTAGCTGCTAAATATGTGAATGAACATTTCTTGGCAACGGGCAGTCTGCTTTCAACTATAGTAACTGAAAAAGTAGCTTATGGCAATGCTGCTCCTATACGCAATCGATTATCGCCTTATGTGAGTTTCACCTACAAACCCTTTAGGCAAGCAGATTTTAGAGTGAGAAGTTTCTACAAAAACATCTTCCGACTGCCTACTTTTAATGATTTATATTATGCACGTATTGGCAATGCGAATTTGCGTCCTGAAAATACCAATCAGTTTAATTTCGGATTGACTTACGTCTCTCATTTCAAAGGAAAAATACCGCAAATATCGGTTACTACTGATGTGTATCGCAATAATGTAACAGATAAAATTGTAGCTATGCCCACTAAAAATCTGTTTAAATGGACCATGCTGAATTTGGGTAAGGTTGAAATTACAGGTTTAGATTTGAATGCGGAAACGAAAATCAATCTAATCGAAAAAATCAACTTGGTGGTGGGCGGGACTTATACCTATCAAAAGGCTATTGATGTTACAGAAAAAGGAAATAGTACCTACGGACATCAAATTCCTTATACGCCAAGAACCTCAGGTTCAGGAAGATTAGCTTTGGAAACAGTTTGGTTTGATCTGGGATATTCGGTATTATGGTCGGGGAAGCGATATGCTTTATTTCAAAATTATGCTGAAAACCGCCTACCAGGTTATAGCGACCACAGTCTCTCAGCATCCAAAGATATCTATCTGAAAAACAAGCTCTTATCCTTCAATTTAGAAGTATTAAACATATTAAATGAGAATTACGCCATCGTGAAATGGTTTCCCATGCCAGGACGCTCGGTGCGTGCAACCATCAGTTATAAATTTTAGACATCAATAATAAATAGTATGATGAAATATTTTTTAAAATATAGTTATGTATTTCTTTTTTCAGGGTTGATAATGCTATCATCCTGCGATGATATGCAAGACATTGAGCGTCCCGATCCCGATGAAATCATTCCCGAACCTACGCAGTTATTCATCCTTTCAGAAGGACTTTTCAACTTAAATAACAGCAGTTTAGCACTGTATAATTTAGAAAATCAAGAACTGACAACGGATGTTTTTCTGTCTGAAAACAAAAGAGGTTTAGGCGATACCGCTAATGATATGGCTTTGTATGGCTCGAAGCTCTATATAGTGGTGAATGTATCGAGTCAGATTGAGGTGGTGGATGCACAAACAGGTAAATCCATTGCGCAAATTGATATGAAAAATGAAAAAGATATTGCGCGCGAACCAAGGTATATCACTTTTCATGAAGACAAAGCTTATGTGTGTTCTTTTGATGGGACGGTTGCCAAAATCGACACAACAAGCTTGGAGATTGAAGCTTTAGTAGAATGTGGCAAAAACCCTGATGGAATATGCGTTGCCAACAATAAACTCTATGTTTCCAATTCGGGTGGATTGAGTTTTCCTAACTATGATAATAGCGTTTCTGTAGTAGATATTGCTTCTTTCACTGAAACTAAAAAAATCACCGTTGGTATCAACCCGAGCATCATACATGCTGATAGTGAGGGAGATGTGTATGTAGTTACAAGAGGTGATTATGATGGAACCGACTATGCATTTCATAAAATCGACTCCAAAACAGATGAATTAGTGCAGAGTTTCACGGATATTCAGGCATTGAATTTTACCATACATAGAGATACCGCCTATATCTATAATTATGATTTTGCCAGTCAGACCAGCTGGATAAAGCTTTTTGATTGTAAAACAGATGAGATTGTACGTGAAAATTTCATTACGGATGAAACTGAGATTGAAACCCCCTATGGCATAGATATAAACCCTTATAATGGAGATGTTTACATCACCGATGCAAAAAACTTTACGGTTTGGGGAGATGTATTTTGCTTCGATAGAGCAGGGAAACTGAAATTTAGAATTAATGAAATAGGGCTGAATCCGAATACGGTGGTATTTGGAAATGTTGAAGCGTTGAATCGTTGAGTTGTTGAACTGTTTAAGAGTTTAAAAGTTTAGAGGTTTAGAGGTTTAGGGGTTGAAAAGTTGAAGAGTTGAAGAGTCAAAACCCCTTAACTTCTAAACCTCTAAACCAGCAACCCACAACTAGCAACCAGTAACCAGTAACTTGATTTTAATAAAAATTCATATACATTTAAATAATAACAAAAATGAAAAAAACTACTTTTTATTTCGCAATGATGATGATGCTGTTGGCGCAGCTTAGTCATGCACAAAATTCTGATAAAATTACCAGAGTTTTAGAGTACAAACCAGCTCCTGGTCAGCATATTAATCGCTT
>CAYVWK010000036.1:2169-8124 GCA_964455235.1 uncultured Paludibacter sp. | reverse complement strand
AAATTACCAGAGTTTTAGAGTACAAACCAGCTCCTGGTCAGCATATTAATCGCTTATTTCCATCAGCGGCTATGAGCGATACTTATGAAAATGCTTTGCAATTTGCTAACAATACTTTAATCAACAATAAGAGTTTTTTGGGTTTAGGCGCATATGGTGGCTATGTAGTGGTTGGATTCGACCATGCTATCGTGAATGTACCCGGAGAGTATGATTTCACCGTGCTTGGCAATGCATTTACTAATAGTTCAGAGCCTGGTATTGTGATGGTTTGTCAGGATTTGAATGGCAATGGAGTTCCCGACCCTGACGAACCTTGGTATGAGTTGGCAGGAAGCGAATACAATCATCCTGAAACCATTAAAAATTACGAGATTACCTATTATCGTCCCGACCCCGATGGGCAGAAAAGCAATATTGCTTGGACGGATAATCAAGGTGGAAGCGGTGTTGTAACGCATATCTCCTTTGCTTCTCAAGCTACTATGTATCCTTTATGGGAAACGGAAAATACCTTCACATTTAAGGGAACTAAGTTGAGGAATAATGCGACAGGAAGTGGAAATAGCTGGCAACTACCTGCTTTTGATTGGGGTTATGCTGATAATCACGCCAATACTTCTTCTAATGATTTAATAGGTTTCAATATTGAATGGGCAGTAGATGACAGCGGAAATTCCATTCATTTAGATTCCATTAACTTCATCAAAGTCTATACTGCCGTAGTACAAGAAGCTGGCTGGTTAGGCGAAACCTCTACAGAAGTTGCAGGTGTAGTGGATTTACATCCAGAAGCAATAGTATCAGGAAATCCGACAGTTAAGGAAACGAACATCCAAGCTTATCGTTCAGGTGGTAAACTATATCAATTACCAATTGGAGGCGATATCACGATTTATCATATCAATGGTATGATATACAAACAAGCAAAAATTCAAGCTTCAGAGATGGAACTTCCTGAAAATAAATTATTTATCATCAGAATAAATACACAAGAAGGAACTAAAATTATCCGATAAGAAGTTCTTTAAAATTCCACCACTGTAATTCCAGCACCTCCCATCTGAATGTGTTCATCATGATAATGGGAGATGTTGGGAAGAGTGGATAAATACTGACGAATAAGTTGTCTTAATATACCTGTTCCCGTCCCATGAAGTATTCTAATAGACTCTACACCAACCATTTGAGCATCGTCAATAAAATACATCACTGCCTGTAAAGCTTCCTCGCCTCGCATACCGCGCACATCAATTTCTGATTTGAATTGCAATTTCTTCTCTCTTACATCCTCTACTAAATTCAAAGTAGTGGGCTTCTGCTTTTTAGTTTTAGTCGGATTGCTAACCCATTCTAGTTGATTGATTTTAACAGTAGATTTAAGATTACCGAAAGCAATTACAGCCTGCTTATTCTGAAGTTCCAGCACCACACCCACAGCAGTCTGCCCCACCATACGCACCTGCGCACCCACTACAATTTCTTGTATTTTAGGTGATGAAGTCGCCTTTACAACCTTCTTTTCACTTTTAACTTTTAACTTTTTAACTGATATGCTTTCTCTAAACTCTTTAAGTTCTTGTCTGATTTCCTTGGTTTTTTCTTTGTCTGCCTGATGCTCTTTGATGGTGCGGATGGTGTTCTCTATACGCGCATTGGCTTCCAACAATAATCGCTCTGCCTCTTCTTTGGCTTTTCGGCTGATTTCCTTGCGCTGACGATTAATGTCTGACATTTCAGTTTCATATTTCTCTAATGTCTCCTCTAACCTCTTCTCTTTCAGACGAATCTGCTGCCTTTTCTTCTCCCAATATCGTTTATCTCTAACGATATCTTGCAAATGCTTATCATAATCTAAATGCTCTGCTCCGACTTTTTCAGCAGCTTCTTGTATCAAATCTTCAGGCAAACCAATTTTTCGTGCTATTTCAACAGCAAAAGAAGAACCTGGATTACCTATGGATAGCACAAATAAAGGCTGTAAATGGTGTCTATCATATAACATCGCACCATTTGCAATGCCTTCTGTAGCTTCTGCATAATGTTTTAAATTGGTATAATGCGTGGTAATAACACCAAAAGCACGATTAGCATTAAAACGTGCAAGTGTTGCCTCAGCCAAAGCTCCCCCTATCATAGGTTCCGTTCCAGAACCAAATTCATCTATCAATAATAAAGTCTTAGGATTACTATTTTTGATGAAAAACTTCATATTTAATAGATGAGAACTGTAGGTAGAAAGGTCATTTTCAATGGATTGCTCATCACCTATATCAATAAACAAACGCTCGAAAATACCACATTGACTGCTCTCATGGAGCGGGATAAGCAAACCGCACTGAAGCATATACTGCAACAGTACAACCGTTTTCAGGCAGACCGACTTCCCTCCAGCATTAGGACCCGAAATCAAGATAATGCGTTGATTATCATTCAAAACAATATCTAAAGGAACAACATCCTTCTGTTGCTTTTGAAGCGAAAGATACAGCAAAGGATGTTTGGCTTTTTTCCAATCGACCATACATTTATCCTCTATTTGAGGTTTGATAGCCTGAATTTGATCTGCAAAAAGTGCCTTTGCACGTAAAAAATCAATTTCGCCTAAAAAGTACTGACTATCAATGATTTCATCATAAAAAGGACGTATGTAAATCGTAAAATTTGTAAGTATGCGCACTATTTCTCGTCTCTCCTCCCCTTCCAACTCACGTATTCTGTTATTTGCCTCTACGACTTGTGAAGGTTCAATAAAAACCGTTTTGCCTGTTGCAGACTCATCATGCACTATCCCCGAAATTTTCCTTTTAAAAGAAGGAGAAATAGGGATAACGAGGCGACCGTCGCGCATAGAAGGCGAAGCATCTTTATCAACATAACCATCAGTTTGTGCCTGCCGCAAAATCTGTTGTAATGCACGTGAAACAGAGCCCTGCGTACGCTGCATATCCTTACGAATACGGCTCAGTTCGGGGCTAGCATGATCTTTTATCTTGCCATATTTATCTAAAATGGCATCAATTTCACGTATAATTTCTTGAAAAACAGGAATATCTTGGATGAGTTCGTGTAGATTTGGAAAGAACTCAACACTCTGATTACTAATAAAATGCACTAAACTACGAACTGCATCTAAAGCTTTCCTCAACTCAAAAAGCTCTAACTCATCCAAAAACAAACCCTCAATCTGTATGCGTTGTAAAGCAGTCCGCATATCATAAAAATTTCCAATAGGCAATGGCTCAGTAGACTCATGTATCAGACTTCTCAACTCATCCGTAAGCGCAATTTGCTGCTGAATGAACATATAATCAGAAGAAAAAGACATCGCATCCATACGCTCTTTACCAAGCAGAGATATACACCTATCTTTCAGTATATTACGTACACTATGAAAGGAAATCTTATGTTCAAAATCGGAAGGATACAGCATTTTTAGAAAAATATTCAGTGATAAATAAACTTTTTTTAAACAACTTTGTTTTAAATTAAAAGCTTGCAAAGATAGATATTTTTGTTTGCTTTATTAAAAAAAACTACACTTAGAATGTTTGGAAACAAATTGAATGTGTATATTTGCAAATCAAAACTAAAAAACTTTTTTTTAATTTTAAAATTATTCGTTATGAAAAAAATTATTCTTTCTTTAATTCTAGTAGCAGGAATAGTAACTGCAGCTAATGCACAGGTTCAAGGTAAAGCTATTGGTGCTCGTTTTGCTTACGGTGCAGAATTATCTTATCAACATCCACTGAGCGATGCAAATCGTCTTGAGTTAGACTTAGGTTGGAACTTTTCAACCACAAGTTTACACGGTATCTACCACTGGGTTAATAGCATTTCAGCTGTTGATGGTCTTAATTGGTATGCTGGTCCAGGTTTAGGAGTTGGTTTTTATTCTGTTGCTGGAGCAAGTGGTTTATCTGTAGGTGCAGTGGGACAAGTTGGTCTCGAGTATAACTTTGATTTTCCACTACAACTATCCTTAGACTACCGTCCTGGTGTATACTTTGTTACAGGTGGTGTTGGTTTAGCTCCTTCGTACACAGGCTTCTGTCTTGGTGCTCGCTATAGATTCTAAGGAATTATGGATATATAGTTTAAAAGGATGTCGCAAGGCATCCTTTTTTGTTTCTAAAAAATCAGCTAACTTTGGCGTTTGATTTTTTAAATGATGAATTCAAACCGCACTAAATGGATTTTTATACCTTTACTTTTGGGTACAGCTATATTGTTTGTACTCGATTTGGCTTTGGGCAGTATCCATATTCCATGGGATGAATTTCACAAGGTTTTCTTTGCTAAAGGAAACGATGCTAACCCCATCTACTACGAGATTTTACTCAACTTCCGACTACCAAAAGCCATGGCTGCAATGCTTGCTGGTGCTGCCTTATCAGTTGCGGGTTTACTCATGCAGACTCTTTTCCGCAACCCCTTAGCCGACCCTTATATTTTAGGTCTGAGTTCGGGCGCCAGTTTGGGAGTCGCAATCAGCATGATGGCAGCTTCTTTTTTACCATTTATATGGTTGCAAAGCAGTCTCAATTCAGTATTCGCAGCTATTGTGGGTGCTGCTTTGGTACTGTTATTAGTGCTCGGACTATCCTATAGATTACAAAATTCTGCATCGCTATTGATAGTGGGCATTATGATAGGAACTATCGCTGGATCTATAGTCAGCATTTTGCAGTATTTTTCTAATCCTGATGCCGTTAAGTTATTCATTTTGTGGACTTTTGGAAGTTTAAGTGCTATCAATTATGATAACCTACAAGTTTTAGCTCCTGTCGTTATTATAGGATTGATATTAGCTTTTTACCTACATAAAAGCGCAGATGGTTTACTGTTAGGTGAAAATTACGCTAAAGGGTTAGGTATCAATGTAAAAGCAACAAGAATACTGATGGTATTATCTGCAGGAATATTAGCAGGAAGTATAACTGCTTTCACGGGACCCATCGCATTTGTAGGAGTAGCTGTACCCCACATGGCAAGAGGGATTTTCAAAACTTCCCAGCACAAGATATTAATACCTGCCACTATATTATTAGGTGCTGCTCTGATTTTGGTATGCGATATCATCACCCAAATACCAACTTATACACTGCCTATCAACACAGTAAGTGCATTATTTGGTGCTCCTATTATTATTTGGATTATACTACGCAAAAGGTAAAATTGATGATTTGCCCTATGCAAAAGATAAAATTGACAAATTGCTTATGAAAATTAAAGAGAGATATGAAGGCGTAATTCAATGGTTTCAAGAGAATATGCCTGTTGCTGAGACGGAGTTACATTATAATGATAACCCATTTCATTTATTAATAGCTGTAATTCTATCAGCTCAATGTACAGATAAACGAGTAAATCTGATTACACCCGCAATTTTTGAAGATTTTCCTACCCCAGAAAGTATGATGGATGTTAGTTCGGATGTAATATTTGAATACATCAAATCTTGTAGTTTTCCTAATAATAAAGCCAAGCATTTGGTAGGGATGGCAAAAAAATTAGTAGAAGAATTCAATAGTGAAGTCCCAGAAGATGTGAATGATTTGCAGAAACTACCAGGAGTTGGTCGCAAAACGGCGAATGTAATAGCATCCGTAGTCTATAATAAGCCTGCTATGGCAGTTGATACACATGTGTTTAGAGTTTCGGAGCGTATAGGCTTGACCACCAACTCGAAAAACCCATTGCAGACTGAAAAAACTTTGGTGAAATACATACCCGAAGAACTTATATCGACAGCCCATCATTGGCTTATTTTGCACGGTCGCTATATTTGCCAGGCTCGTAAACCCAAATGTGAAATCTGCGGACTAAGACCTTGGTGCCGATATTACAACAATCTGGGAAAGAAAAATTGAAACAGCAAGTCGCAATTTTTAGCAATTCAAGCAAACATTATTTTGTACTTTTGCGTTTCAATAGATAAAATTATGAGTT
>CAYVWK010000036.1:0-2069 GCA_964455235.1 uncultured Paludibacter sp. | reverse complement strand
ATTCAAGCAAACATTATTTTGTACTTTTGCGTTTCAATAGATAAAATTATGAGTTTAACACAAGCAGATATACAGCAGATACGAGAAGATTTTCCCATTTTAAAGGAGAAAATCTACGATAAGGACTTGATTTATTTTGATAATGCCGCAACTACGCATAAGCCTTTGCAGGTACTTCAAAAAATCGAATTTGCCTATAATCATCAAAATTCCAATATCCACAGAGGAGTTCATTATTTGAGTCGCAAAGCCACTGAAGCACATGAAGAAGCACGTGAAACAGTAGCTCGTTTTATCAATGCACCCAAAAAAGAGGAGGTGATTTTCACAAGAGGTGCCACTGAAGCTATCAATTTAGTTGCTTTTTCCTTTGGGGAAGCCTTTTGTAAAGAAGGAGATGAAGTGTTGATTACAGCGATGGAACATCATGCTAATATCGTCCCATGGCAGATGTTATGCGAACGCAAAAAGATGAAATTACGTGTGTTGCCCATCACCAAAAAAGGCGAACTGCAAATGGATAAGCTGGAGTCTATGCTAAGTGATAAGACCAAGATAGTAGCAGTAACGCATACTTCAAACGTCTTGGGCACAGTGAATCCCATTGCAGAAATCATTCAGAAAGCACATCAGCACGCCATCCCTGTATTAATAGACGGAGCACAAGCAATACCACATACAGCAGTGGATGTACAAGCCTTGGATGCTGATTTTTATGTATTTTCAGGACATAAAATCTACGGTCCGACAGGCATAGGCGTACTGTATGGCAAAGAAAAGTGGCTCAACCAGATGCCTCCTTACCAAGGTGGTGGCGAGATGATAGAAAAAGTAAGCTTTGAAAAGACAACTTACAATGTGATACCCTTCAAATTTGAAGCAGGTACACCCGATTATATCGCTTCTACAGCTTTAGCCGAAGCTTTGCGCTATATAGAAAAAATTGACATTAATCGTATTGCAGCTTATGAAGAAGAGCTAACACAATACGCCATCAAGCAATTGAGCAAGATAGAAGGTATACGTTTTTACGGTGAAGCACAGCAGCGTAGTTCCGTCATCTCCTTTATGATAGGCAACATACATCCCTACGACATCGGCATGCTCTTAGACCGCATGGGGATAGCGATACGCACTGGTCACCACTGCGCCCAACCCCTCATCGATTATTTTGAAATACCCGGTACATTAAGAATTTCCTTTGCTTTCTATAATACTTTCAAAGAAATTGATACCTTTGTGGCCGCATTGAGGAAAGTAGTGGAAATGCTGAACTGATATGCCAATGTGAATAATGTGCCAATGTGCCAATGAGAATAATGTGAATAATGTGCCAATGAGAATAATGTGAATAATATGACTAATATGCCAATGAGAATAATTAAGAAATGTAGGAATGAAGAAATGTAGAAATGTAGTAACTATTATTCATATTAGTCTTATTAGTCACATCGGCACATTAGTCACATCGGCACATTAGTCACATCGGCACATTGGCTCATCGGCACATTAGTCTCATCGGCACATTAATTTTATAAACTTGATAAACTTAGAAACCATACAAAACCAAATAATAGAGGAATTCAATCAATTTGATGATTGGATGGATAAGTACGCTTTATTGATTGACTTGGGGAATGAATTAGTTCCTTTGGATGAGAAGCATAAAACACCTCAAAATATCATAGAGGGCTGTCAGAGTCGTGTTTGGCTTACTGCTGACATGGCGGATGATGGCACTATCATTTATCAAGCGGAAAGTGATGCTATTTTGGTGAAAGGAATAGTAGCATTGCTATTGCGCGTATTTTCAGGACAAACACCCGAAAACATCATCCATTCCGATATTTATTTTATTGAGAAGATTGGTCTAAACGAGCACCTCTCTCCCACTCGCTCCAATGGTTTATTAGCCATGGTCAAACAAATCAAGCTCTACGCTATGGTCTTCCAAGCCAAGAGTCAGATTTAGCTCCTCAACACTTATAAAAAGGTCCCGTAGTTCAGCTGTATAGAACGTCAGATTCCGGTTCTGAAGGTCGCAGGTTAGAATCCTGCCGGGATCGCTT
>CAYVWK010000035.1:4930-15754 GCA_964455235.1 uncultured Paludibacter sp. | reverse complement strand
TTTTAAAAAATAAACATACAAAGATACGCAAATTTTTTGGAATATAGTTTTTTATTCTTGAATGAGATTAAGTTTTTGTATTTTTGCAGACTTTTTACGAATTTCAAAATTAAATAGAAATGAAACTTGTTCAGTCATTACATGATTTAAAGGATGTTTTATCGCAAGTTCGCGCTAATAATCAGACAATTGGTTTGGTGCCCACTATGGGTGCTTTGCATGAAGGGCATTTGAGTTTGGTGCGACAATCCGTAGCTGAAAACGACTATACAGTTGTGAGTGTTTTTGTAAATCCTACTCAGTTTAATAATGCGGATGATTTGGCTAAATACCCTCGTAATTTACAGAAAGACAGTGAGTTGCTACAAACTGTGGGTTGCGATTTGATATTTGCCCCTACTAAGGATGATATCTATGATGCGGATGAGCTGACAGGAACTTTTGAGTTCGATTTTGGGGGATTAGACAAGGTGATGGAGGGTGCCTTTCGTCTAGGGCATTTCAACGGCGTGGTGCAAATAGTTAGCAAATTGTTTGAACTAATTCAGCCCGATAAGGCTTATTTTGGGGAGAAAGATTATCAGCAATTAGCCATCATCCATCGCATGACGAAATTGATGAATTTTAATGTTGAGATAGTAGATTGTCCTATTGTTAGAGAGGAATCTGGCTTGGCAATGAGTAGTCGCAATGAGCGTTTAAGCCCCGAACAGCGAAAAATTGCTGCCTCTATATCGAAAATCTTATTTGAATGTCGTAACTTTGTGCCCTCACTTTCACCTGCTCAGGTTAAAGAATGGGTTGAAAATGAGCTAAGTAAAATTCCAGCTTTCGAGCTTGAGTACTTTGAAATTGCAAATGCCGAAACGCTACAATCTGCTACTGATTGGAATCAACCTACTGTTGGTTTTGTGGCTGTTTTTTGTGGTGATGTTCGATTAATAGATAATATCAGATGTTCGTAACTGTATTAAAATCCAAAATCCATCGTGCTTCTGTCACAGAATCCAATTTGAATTATATTGGAAGTATTACTATAGATGAGAATTTGATGGAGGCCACTAATATCATTGAAAATGAAAAAGTATTGGTGGTCAACAATAATAACGGTGCTCGTTTCGAGACTTATGTGATAAGAGGTGAGCGTGGTTCGGGTGTTATTTGCATTAATGGCTCGGCAGCTCGCTTAGTGCAAGAGGGTGATATTGTGATAATTATGTCCTTTGCTATGATGCCTTTTGAAGAAGCTAAGTCCTTCAAACCTGCAGTGGTTTTTCCTCATACCGAGACTAATAAATTAGTATGACCTTTTCGCTTCAGCATACCGACACGCAATCCAATGCTCGTGCTGGCTTAATCACTACCGACCATGGGGTGATTGAAACGCCTATCTTTATGCCTGTGGGTACAGTTGCATCGGTAAAGGCCGTGCATTTCCACGAATTGAGAGAAGATATCAGAGCACAAATCATTTTGGGCAATACCTATCATCTGTATCTTCGTCCAGGCTTGGATGTATTGGAACAGGCAGGTGGTTTGCATCGCTTTAATGGCTGGGATAGACCGATATTAACAGATAGCGGTGGGTTTCAAGTATTTTCTTTATCTGAAAATAGAAAATTAACAGCAGAAGGAGCACATTTTCGTTCGCATATAGATGGTAGTAAACATCTTTTTACTCCTGAAAAAGTCGTTGATATTCAACGGATTATAGGTTCAGATATCATGATGGCTTTAGATGAATGTCCGCCTGGTGATGCTACCTACGATTATGCAAAAAAATCACTTCAATTAACCAATCAGTGGCTAGCAAGAGGCGTGAAACGTTTCGATGAAACAGAGCCGAAGTATGGTTTTTCGCAGACTTTTTTCCCCATAGTGCAAGGGTGTGTATATCCTGATTTGCGGCGCGAATCGGCTGAGTTTGTGACTTCTCTCGGACGAGAAGGGAATGCTATAGGTGGATTGGCTGTGGGCGAACCAACGGAGAAAATGTATGAGATGATAGAGGTGGTGAATGAAATTCTTCCTACGGATAAACCGCGCTATTTGATGGGTGTGGGTACGCCTATCAATATATTGGAGGCCATAGAGCGAGGAGTGGATATGTTCGACTGCGTGATGCCTACGCGAAATGGACGTAACGGTATGCTATTCACATCAGAAGGGATTATGAATATGCGTAATGAGAAGTGGAAAAATGATTTTTCTCCTTTGGATGAAAACGGAACTTCTTATGTGGATAAGGCTTATACCAAAGCATATCTGCGTCATCTTTTTATCAGCAAAGAGCTGTTAGCCATGCAAATAGCATCCATACATAATCTTGCTTTCTATCTCTGGTTAGTAGGGGAAGCCAGAAAACACATTATTCAAGGTGATTTTCTCCCTTGGAAGCGGGAAATGGTTTCCCGCCTCGGTAGGAGATTGTAATTTAGATCCAGCGTACGTAGGCAAAGTCCTGACGATGCGGTAAATCAGCATTTTTAGGGAACATGCGGAAAGCATATTTAAAGTTTCCAGATCTATCCATATGGTAGTTCAGATTGAAATATAAGCGTGAACCATCGGTTTTAACCAGATTCAACTCAGTTACTTCATATAAATTATCCTGATTGTTTTTATCTTTTCTAGTAACAACTAATTCCACGCCTATACCATTGGTATTTAGGTCTTTTGTGTCAATAATTAAATTCAATGGATAATCTTCTCCTACATGTGGGTCGTGAATTAACTTTTCAGGAACGCTTACTTCAACAACTTCAATATTACTCCATTTAGAAGCTACATCTTCTTTCCAAGCGGCAATTTCCTTTGCCTTAGCATAGTTATCAGCTTTAACAACAGCCGAACGTTTAGCTAATTTGAAGTAGAATCTATCTAAATAATCATCTATCATTCTCTTCATAGTATAATGAGGAGTGATTTTAGCAATTGAGTTTTTGATGGTTTGTATCCAATCAGCTGCAAATTCTTCTTCTCCTTTATTATAATATAATGGAATGATTTCGTTTTCTAACATGCTATAGATAGTAGCAGCATCTAATTGGTCTTGATGTTCTTGGTTTTCGTAAGTACGTTTATCGGTCAATGACCAACCAGCACCTTCTACATAACCCTCATACCACCAACCATCTAATACTGAGAAGTTTAACACGCCATTCATCTGTGCTTTTTCTCCGGATGTACCAGAAGCTTCAAGCGGACGAGTAGGAGTATTCAGCCAGATATCAACACCAGAAATGAGGCGTTTTGCAAGGCGCATATCATAGTTCTCAAGGAAGATGATTTTGCCTAAAAACTGAGGCATACGCGAAATTTCAATGATGCGTTTAATCAAACCTTGACCACCGCCATCAGCAGGGTGAGCTTTACCTGTAAATAGGAACTGTACAGGTTTCTCAGGATTGTTCACGATACGCTCCAATCTATCTAAATCAGTAAATAATAAGTGAGCACGTTTGTACGTAGCGAATCTTCTACCAAAACCGATAATCAAAGCATCGGTATTGAAAGAATCTAAAACAGAAACAATGCGTGATGGATCACCTTGGTTTTTCAACCAGTTTTCTTTAAATTGATCTTTGATGAAATCGACTAGACGCTTTTTCAAGGTCATGCGAGTTTCCCAAATCTCACTATTAGGAACATCGTAGATCTTTTCCCAAATCTTCTCATTCGATTGATCATCATAGAAAGCATCTGAGAAATGTTTTTCGTATAGATGTTTCCACTCTTTAGCAGTCCAAGTTGGAAGATGCACCCCATTTGTTACATAGCTAACATGCAGTTCCTCAGGGAAATAACCTTTCCAAACAGGGTTAAACATGCGCTGTGAAACAGTACCGTGTAGCTTACTAACACCATTCACTTCCTGACTGGTATTCAGCGCAAACACACTCATGGAGAATTTTTCGTCGTTATTATCTGGGTTTTCACGTCCCATTCCAATGAAATCATGCCAGTTTAATTGCAATTGAGCAGGATAATCGCTCATATATCTTGCAAAAAGATCTTCAGTGAAGCTATCGTGACCAGCTGGAACGGGAGTGTGAACGGTATAAAGTGAATTCGAGCGAACCACTTCCAAAGCTTGGTTAAATGTTAGTCCTTCAGCTACATAATCAACTAGACGTTGAACATTACTCAATGCTGCATGGCCTTCGTTTAAGTGATATACCTCCTTTTCAATGCCCATTTTTTTCAGAGCAAGTACACCACCTATACCCAACATGATTTCTTGTTTCAGACGGTTTTCCCAATCACCACCATATAGTTGATGTGTAATATAACGGTCTGAATCACTATTCATATCATTATCAGTATCTAATAGATAAAGTGGCACTCTACCGACCATCACTTTCCATACATAAGTATAGACTGTTCTGCCAGGATAAGGCACTTCAACTACCAAAGGATTATCATTTTCATCTTTCACTTGCTCCAACGGAAGAGCATTGAAGTTTTGAGCTTCGTAAACAGCAACTTGCTGACCATCAACCGAAAGCGACTGAGTAAAATATCCATAACGGTAAAGGAAACCAACAGCAGTCATATCAATAGCGCAATCACTGGCTTCTTTTAAATAATCACCTGCTAATACCCCCAAACCACCAGAGTAGATTTTAAGGATTTCTGTCAGACCGTACTCCATGCTGAAATAGGCTACAGAAGGCTTTTCTTTATTGTAAGGAGTGTTTACATATGCTTTGTATTTAGCATATACCTCATCTAACTCAGCTACGAACTTTTTATCGTCACATAAAGCTTTTAATTGCTTGTGTGTTAGATTGTTTAATAATTGGATAGGATTTGATGCTGCTTCTTTCCATGCATCTATATCGATAGATCGAAAGATGTTTTTCGCATCGCTATTCCAAACCCACCAAATATTCTTTGCTATCTCTTCAAGATTTTTGATTTTCTCTGGAAAGTTAGACTTTACATTTATTTCTTTCCAGTTTGTTTCGTTTACAAAATTCGTTTTGATTCTCATTTTTATTGTGATTATGTTATTTTAAAAATAAAAATACTATGTTTTTTAATATGTTTTGGCAAAAGTACTACAATTAAACCATATAAAACATGTTATATAACATGTAAAGTGGATTTAATTGTAAGAATTACAACAAATTAAAGGTTTTATGATTTGCAAGCATTTGTTTATAATAGAAAAAAATTACATTAATCTTTTCTTTGTATTTTTCAAAGCAATAGCATATGCATCCTCATAATGGTGTATAAAATATTTCCATAAAGCCTTTTCAGCTTGGATAGCAGCTTTTTTACGAATGGCATTTTGCTTAGTTGGAGAGGCATTGACAAACTTTTTCAACATCTCAGCTATTTCCAAAGATACTTCATAGCCATTATAATCAGAGCGTTCTATTACGCCCACACCCAATTCAATATCTTGAGGAGATTCTGAAACCCAATTTCCAAAACCTGCTAAGCTTGTGGTTATTGTAGGTACATGAAAAGCAATGCTTTCGAGCGGAGTATATCCCCAAGGTTCGTAATAGGATGGGAAAATCGTCATATCCATCCCTATCAATAAATCATAATAAGTTTTATTGAAGATGCCATCCTCGCCATTCAAATAAGCAGGTACGAATATCAGTTTAACTTGCTCATTTTCTGTGTTTTTGAGATGAAACCAATCGGCTAATTTGATGGTTTTATCGTGAAAATGTTCGTGTAAAACATGGGTAGTCCGATTGTTTGTATGCTGATGTGTTTGCTCTGGATGTTGCAATGCATACGCCAAATCTTCACGTGCACCCTTTATCCAAGCGGGCACCATAACAAAGGCAACTATCTGTTTTTTCAAGCATTTGCAATCATTTAGATGTTTCATGGCTTCCAAATAAACATCTATACCTTTATTTTTGAACTCATAGCGACCAGCAGTTGCTACAAATTGCACATCTTCAGGGAGTTGATATCCAAGAACAGCTTCTGCAACTATCTGCAAACTTGCTCGTGCTTCTTTTCTTTTTTGATTGAATAGTTTTCCTTTAGGAATGAAATCATCTTCCCAGCCATTAGGCGTAACCACATCGGGCATTTTATCTAATAATTGCTCGCATTCCCTTGCGGTAATCTGACTTACCGTAGTGAAAGCATCCGCAAAATGAGCAGCTTGTTTTTCAGCAGAATGTTTAGCAACCATATTTAGTTCCTGCGCCATCTGATCACCATTATACTCTTTCAGGTAGTTGTAAAGCGGCTTTTTATTCCCTGCAATCGAACGACCGATAGAGGTTGCATGGGTAGTGAAAATATTGGCTATTTCAGGACGATTTGCACGTAAGTAAAAAATCCCAAAAGCATTCATCCATTCATTAAAATGGGCGACTACCTTATCTTTTTTCTTTAGTTTGAAGAAATCATAATAGCTATCTATGACCATACCCGAAGCATAGCCGAACATAGAAGCTTCATCATAATCCCCATAAGCTTGCAATGAATCTACGTATGCAGTCTCCCAAACTTTACCGTAAATCTCATTCTTTTGCTCCATCAATCCTTGGAAACTTACTAAAACAGCGATAGGATTGCCAGGGATTTTCCATCTACCGATGCGGATAGGAAGATTATGTGTATTAGCTATATACTGCTTCCATTCAGCTAACAGACTGCCATCCTCTTCAAAGTACGGACTTTCCTTTTCAGTCCAAACATCAGGACCAATAAAAATGAGTTTATCACCATAAGTAGGTAGGAGCGTTGCTGCTCTTGTAGAAAGAACGGTATAGATGCCGCCCACCATATTGCAGACTTCCCAGCTGCTTTCAAAAATATAATCAGGTTGAACTTTCTTAGCCATAAATTGCTTTTGTTTTACAAAAAATGCAAAAGTACGAATAAATATTCATTTTGTAAAGTGTATGAATTACGAACAAACTTTTACTGAATCAAATACCTAATATTAAGGATAAGCTTTGCTGAAAATCATCAATATTGGGTATTCTATACCCTATTGTATAATGCTAATTTTGCGCTGTATTATTAATCAAAATTAAACAAAATGAAACAACTCAACTTATTAGCACTTATAAGTGTTATATTTTTTGCATTCGCTTGCACTCCAGATGAAGATGTAAAATTGCCTGGAGAAGTGAAAGAGTATCAGTTTTTAGAGGCAAAATCATATACAACGTGGACTTATTTCTCATTTTCAACAGGTGAAATTGTGGAGGTAACAGATTTTCAAAACGATTTGTCATGGGATATTGCTTTTCACCGTGGGGATATTCGTCTGAATGGTGGTGCATCGGGTATAGGTAAAGGTGAAGCTTACAATACAGGTGTGGTGGTGAAGGAAGGTTCGGAAGCTGCCGACTGGAGTTCAGTTGCTGTGGCACCGCAAGATGGTTACTCTAAAGATGAGATTGGCAAAGTAACCATCGCTTTTACAGGTGCTGGTACCGAAGAGGAAGACCAACCCTTTTCACAAGTTGCGAGTACTTGGATTACGATTGATACAAGTACACCACCGCCAGTATATACCTATCACAACAATATATATATTGTGAAAGCTGCTGATGGTAAGTACGTGAAACTGTGGGTGTATGACTATAAAAATGAGAAAAATGCTGCTGGTTATGTGAGCTTCCGTTATCAATATAATGAAAGTGGATCAGTAAACTTTAACTAAAAATTTCGATATGTTCATTTGACAAGATTACCTTTACTGATAGGATATTCGGTGGGGTAATCTTGTTATAAGATATAAAAAATGAGAGTTGTATTGCTGCTATTGGCGGTTATTTCTTTTTTGAGATTGAGTGCCAACATGCATCCCATAGAAGGTAAAATTATTGATTGTGAGTCGCATAAGGGCATTCAATACGTAAATGTCATTGTTGAAGGTACAAGCAAAGGGGCTGTTTCAGATGGTTCTGGAAAGTTTATCATCAATAATATCCCTGTTGGAGATTATACGATAGCCGTTTCTTCTATTGGTTATTATGATATTCGTGTGCCAGTTTCTGTTGATGATGCAAGTAAAAGCATCACCATCCCTCTCTGTGAAAAATCTTTGGAGCTTGAGCAATTTGTGGTGACTGCCACGCGCACTGAACGTCAGCTGAAAGATGTGCCTATTCAGACTCAAATGATTTCCCGCAAAGCAATTGAGCGTATGCAGGTGACTAACTTCAAAGATTTGCTGGAGTACGAATTGCCTGGTGTTGAATTTACCAATAATGGGGGATTTGCCAATATCAACATGATGGGATTTGGTGGTAAATACGTGCTTTTTTTAGTTGATGGAGAGCGTATGGCAGGCGAAACTTTTGATAATATCGACTATAATCGTGTGGATATGGATAATGTGCAGCAGGTCGAAATTGTGAAAGGTGCTGCTTCTTCACTCTACGGCTCGAATGCGGTTGGGGGTGTTATCAATTTAATTACTCAAAAGCCTCAAAAATCCTTTGAAACAAGTGCCGCTGCTCGTTATGGCAGTAATAACGAACAGAATTTCCGTCTTGGTTTTGGTACGCGCCAGAAATGGGGGTATGCGAGTCTGACTTCCTCCTACAAAGCAATGGACCCTTATCTTCTGAAAGATACTGAGCCACTTACGCAGTGGTTTGCTGATGGTACTAAAGTAGAGAAAGTGTTAGGTCAGACCTATATCGCTGGTTATACAGATTATCATATTACGCCCAGTATTGGGTTTAATATCACTCCTAAATTGAATTTGGATATCAAAGGTGGATATTATTTTAAAGAGCGTAATCCAGGTGGATTGGACGGTCGCAAGGTGCAGGACCACTACTATAATTATTCGGGTGGTGCGAAAATTCAATATGCTATTTCAGAAAAGCAACATCTATCTATTTCAGGAAATTATGATAGATATGATAAGTTCAAACACTATAAATTGCTTGACGAGGATGAGAAAAATTATGAAAATGCACAGCTTCGTTTGAGTGGTTTGTACGACCTTTCATTTGGGAAAGTACATTCTTTAGTGGCTGGTGCTGAGTATTTTTCAGATGATTTGGCGACTTATATGTTTGAAAGTGATGGTGCAACTGCATTAAAAACGGCGCAAACTTATGCCTTATTTACCCAGCAAGAATGGGTGTTATCTGATAAAATAACCTTAGTGAGTGGATTACGATTCGATTATCATTCGCAGTACAAAGGACATCTAACACCACGCCTTACCGCTATGTATAAGCCTCATCGCAGGGTGTCGTTGCGAGGTGGATATTCTGGCGGTTTCCGTTCGCCAACCCTCAAAGAGCTTTATACGGATTGGTTTCATCCCGATGGTGGTGGTTTTCAAATCATCGGAAATAAAGATATGAAAGCTGAAAAAAGTGATAACTTCAATTTTTCTACTGAAGTATCGCTTGGTAAAACCGTCATAACTGGAATTGCGCAATATTCTTTCATCAAAAATATGGTCAATACCGTATGGCTCAATCAAGATACGGTTTTATATGCAAATATAGGTGATGCAAGGGTTTTAAGTACTGAGTTGTCATCTACCAGCCAGATAAACAATAACTTATCCTTGAAGTTTGCTGCTTCCTATACCAAAGATAATTTAGGTACACGTTCGATTGTTCGTCCGTTTTCAGCTACAGCACGCGTGGATTATGTTATACCGATATTTGGGAAATACAGACCGACCATAGGCATCAATGGGAAATATTTCAGTGGTGTGAATATTTATGGAACGGGAGATATAACTGATACAGATAATAGCACAGGAATAGAGCAGGAAGTGAGTGAGGAATATCGAGTTTATTATGAAGATTACGCCATTTTCCGCTTATCAATCAGTCAGATTTTACCCTATAATTTTGTGCTGAATGTGGGTATCAATAATCTTTTCGATTATAAAGCGAAGTTTTCAAGCTTTTATTCCAGCATATCACCTGGACGAACATTTTATGTGGGCTTGAAATGGAAGTTATAAACCTAATATGAGAAAATAAGCTACTAATTTAATCACTTTTATCAGTATAAAACAATGAAATTTTCTAAAAAAACAAGCCTGATTTCACTTGCCGCAGTATTGCTGTTGGTGATAATCTTTATCGTATGGCAAAAAACAGCATCCACAACCCGTATTGCATTGTTCAATTTTCAAAGCTACCAAGTAGCTAATATTGCTTTATCCAACACCGATAGATTTATCAAATTTGAAGATGTTTCTGTTGCAGATATTGATAAACTGAAGTCGTATGATTTTGTGTTAGGTTTCGGGATGGGCTTGAAACTTACGACTGAAGAGCGCGCAAAGCTTCATGAGTTGGGCGAGAAAGGTCTGCCAATTTATATGCACGCTGTTACCAACCCCGAAAATCACATGGAGTATGTGGATAGCGTGAAATTAGAAAGTTTGATAGCTTATTTAGAGAATGGCAATAAAGTCAATTATCAGAATATGTCTCGTTTTATTCGTCGCAATATTGATGGAAAAAAGCTGTTTGCCAAAGAAGCTAAACCAGCAATTGAAAGTCTAAGCGATGCGTTTTTTCATGTAGATGATAAAGTGGCTTTTGAATCAGTCAGCGAATATGAATCTTATATCAAAAAGAAAGGAATTTATCGTGCTAATGCCCCAAAAGTAGCCATCGTTGCAGGTATTCATGACCCTTTCAGTGGAAATAAAGAGCATTTAGATAGTCTGATTGTTTCTTTGCAAAATTCAGGATTGAATGTATATTCTTTCGCATCCAGCTTTAAACGCATGGAGTTTTTAGCAGAAATTCAACCTGATGCGGTGGTGTATTTTCCACATGGTCGTTTGTTGATGGGGCAGCCTGACCAAGCCGTAGCATGGCTGAAAGCTCG